>JBARCY010000149.1:0-19106 GCA_049794595.1 Candidatus Acidiferrum sp. | reverse complement strand
ATCCGACTGCCGAGCTTTGGCCCCGCGGGTTGGACGGAAAACTGTCATGTTTCTGGCGTGGTTAAGCGGACGGATGCTTCAGGATTTCCGCCAGGGCGTGGAGGCGTGCGGAGTCGGCGGGAGTATTGGCCGTGGCGGCGCTTTTTTCGACGGATGGGGCCAAGCGCGCTAGCTTGGCCAACTTGCCATGGTTCATGTGCGAAGACTCGGCGCTTTGGATGGCTTTTTGTAGAGATGCGATTTGATTTGCCGGCAAAGCCTGAGAGCGGGTCAGCTGATTGAGGTAGGCCTTTGCTACCACCAAATTTGCCGGCCACTCGATTCTCTGTTGGTTCTGCACATTGAGGGTGTCGACGCGTACTGATTTGGCGGCGTCGATTTCGTTTTGCGATAGGAACTTGGTGGGGCTGAGCTCGAAGACGTCCAGGCCGCGGGCGATTTCGGAGCCGTAGATGTTGCCGTTGTACCAGTAAGCGGACCAGTCGCCGCCCAGGACGAGCATTTTGGCATCGATGGGGCCGCGGTCGAAGTAGGCGATCTCGAAGGGGTGAGCGGGGTCGGTAAAGTCCATGACGGAGACGCCGCCTTGATACCAGGCTTGGACTTCGATGTCGCGGCCGGGAACGGGGATCAGAGAGCCGTTATGGGCTACGCAGTTTTCGGTGTCGCCTTGCGCGGCGGGCAGCTTGTAATAGTTCGCGAAGGAAAGTTTGTCGTCAGCGAGGTGGAAGATGGCGTCGGCACCCCACTTGTTGGGGTCGTTTGGACGGCAGCGAGCCCCGAGGCCGCCGCCCCATTCGTCGGTGAAGACGACTTTGCTTCCATCGTTTGAGAATGTGGCGGAATGCCAGTAGGAGTAGTTCGGATCGTTCACGGCATCGACACGCTTCGGATGTACGGGATCCTTGACGTCGAGAAGAATTCCGTTGCCTGAGCATGCGCCCGCGGCCAGACCGATTGCGGAGTACACCGTGATGTCGTGGCACTGGTTGGTTTCTTCAGGCTTCTCGACGGGCTTCGTCGCATCCTTGCCGTGAGTGCCACCGTTGGTTAGGCCATTTAGCGCGCCGCTCCGGGGATCGATAAAGACGCGAGGGCTTGAGACCACCTGTGCATCTTGTGGAGCGGCGAGCGGAACTTTGATCACATCGATACGAAACAGAGCTGTATCGGGATTCTTGTCGGGATCTCCGCCGGAGCAGCCGGCCAGTTCTTCCGGTTGACGAACGAACGAGGTGCCCGAGACGTAGATATAAACGTTGTCTTTGTCGTTCGGGTCGACTACGAGAGTGTGGGTGTGCGAGCCGCGGCAAGTTTGCACGGCTGCGACTTGCTTTGGATCTTTGATATCCGAGATGTCAAAAATTCGCACTCCGCGGAAACGGTCCTTTTGCGCGGCGGGGATGTGGCGCTTCCGTTCTTCCCCTGGGGCGGGTGAAGGCGGAGGAGGTTCCGGCGGAAAGCCTTGAACGCCGCAGTCGAGGCGGCCGTTGGGCATCTCGACGGACATGAACAGGAGATTTTTGTAGACGGACACATCGCCTTGGCCGCCGGGGCAGACCAGCGAAGTCAGAAGAGCGGTGTGCGCCGGATTGGAGATGTCAAAGATATTGATGCCGTAAAAATTTCCTTGGAACAGGTGGTTGCCCTCGAAGGCGAGGTCGGAGTTAGAGAAAGCTAGCTCGGCAATGACCAACTGCATGGGCTTGGGCATTTTTTCGCGATTGCCGATGCCGAGCTGGGCAAAAACCTTTTGCACCTTCGGATCGTCGGGACTGGTGGCGTCGAGTTGAAAGGCATCGGGCTTTTTGAGAAGGAGGAGATGCTTGATGCCCATTGAGATTTCGCCCGCGTCGTAGAGGCCGGGCGTGAGCTTGTAGCGGGGGTCGTTGACATCCGAGCCGGTCATCCCCGGCGGAAGAGGAGGAGCCGGCACCGGCGCGAACGGATTTTCTTCTGCCTCGGCGGGAGGTTTCGCGGGTTCCTGAGCCGGCGGAGGAGTTGCCGGCGTTTGCGCGCACAACCTGTTAACACCAGCTCCAGAGTACAAGAAGATCGCGGCCACCACAATACGAAAAGCTACGCTTGGAACTCGAGTCATCGTTCCTCCTCTGAGGGTTTTTTCTCTAACATGGTCTGCATAATTCTGATCTCGGCGCGTTGCGTGCTGTCCGCGTCCGTGGCGAAGTTGAACAGGTCGGCGTCCTGACCGGCGCCGGCGGTGTCAAACAGGTCCTTCACCATGATAAGGGCTCCATTGTGGTGTTGAATCATGCCGGTCAAGAAGAGGCGGTCGAACTCGGCGCCTTTGGCTTTGCTGAGCGCGTCCATTTGCTCTGGTGTGAGCATTCCGGGCATCAGGGCCATCGGAAGGCCCGACATGTCCATTCCGGGCATCTCCATCGAAAGAGGTTCTCCGCGAGCCGCCAGCCAGCGTTGCATAAACTTAATTTCGTCGGACTGGGATCTGCTGATTCGCGCGCCGAGGAGTCGAAGATCCGGGTTTTTTGTGTGCGATTCGATTAGGGCGGTCATGACCACTGCTTGCGTGTGATGCATGATCATGCCCTGCATGAACTGCACATCGGCTTGCGACTGCGGTGGGAGAGTGCCCCGCGTCGATGGCGGCAGAGTTTTGGTCGGCTTACCCGGGGCGCCTGGCTGAACTACAACGGGCGCTGTGGGATTGGTTTGCTGCGCGCGAGCGGGGGAGGAGAAGAGAACCGTGAGTGCACTCGCTGCGAGCAGCAAGGCAAAATGCGCGGCGCAGCGTGTTGTGGACGGGAGATTCCGCTTGGGGCGAAAACCACGCGGCCTCCTGTTCGCCGCGTGGCTGAACATTTGACCGGACCGAATTTTTTGTGGCGAGGCCAAGCTTCTCCAGAGACTTAAGTCGGTACTTCGCAAATTGCCGATGTCAATTCCTGCGGCATTCAGACACTCGCCGCTACGCGCTGCTGTCACCACAATGGAGCAATCGTTTATACCACGAGGCAGAGCAAAGTCGTGACACGTCGAAGGACGGACACGGGCTTGCCACCCCAGGTCACGAGCAGCGGCCGGGAAAAGCGTGGAGTGGGTGCTTGGCGAAGAATGGACGTGGCGGCGTAGCTGGAGACGCCGCTGTTCGGGAGGCCCGTCATTCGGTGAGAAAACTGCTGGTGCCGACCCAAAAGTGAGCGAGGGATTTCAGATTTTTCTTGAAAGTGCGGGAGACGGCGAATTCTTTGCCGTCTTTCATACGGAGGACGTACTCACCCGTGGACCAAGGATGAATTTCTTCCACAAAGTTGGAGTTGACCAAGACCGAGCGATGAATGCGGATGAAGCCGTAAGGCTCGAGTTTTTGCGCGATGATGGAGATAGACTCGCGCAGCAGGTGGGAGCCGGCGAGACGTTGAAGCAAGACATAGTTGCCCTGTGCTTCGACGACGGCGACGTCCGTGGGATCAACGAAGAGAATGCTTCCTTTCGTCTTGATCGCGATTCTGGAGGACTTTGCGAGCAGGTTTTCCAGTTGAGGCAAGAGGTCTATAAATCGCGACATGCGGTCAGATTGCGTACGGTGGGCCGCGGTGTCTAGGGCGCTGTGAATGCGCTCATCGGAGAAAGGCTTGAGGACGTAGTCAACGGCATGATTTTCGAAGGCGGTTATGGCGTGCTGGTTGTGGGCGGTGACGAAAATGATAGAGGGAACCGGAAGACTTCTCTTTTTCAAGCGGTCGAGGAGTTCGATGCCGGAAAGCTCCGGCATGAGAATGTCGAGGAGAAGGACATCGTAGGGGCGTTCTTGCAGGAAATTCAGAGCCTCGAAAGCGTCCAAGGCTGAGTCCACACTTTCGATGTCGTTTCTCGAATGCAGGGCGCTTTCAAGGGCGCTGCGAGCGAGCGGTTCGTCATCCACAATTAAGACACGCATGGTCATCACTCACTCTTGAGATGCAACTCAGCCGCTTCCTCGCCAAGCTCGATCTGGTGCGATCCAAGCGCAGGCAGGCGGACAGTCGCAACCGCAATTCGGTCGTCGCCAATGGCAAAGGACAGAGTCGCATCGTCCGAATAAAGGTATTTGAGGCGGGCTTTCGAATTTTGCAGACCGAGGCCGGAGCCGGAAGTGCTCTTACCGCGCAGGGTATTGCGGACACGCAATTCGATTTGATCTTCCGAGCGGCGGATCGCGATCTCGAGCCAGCCTCCTTCTCTGGCACATGCGATGCCGTGGACGATGGCATTCTCGACGAGAGGCTGGAGGATAAGCTGCGGGACCAGCGACTGATTGGTGGCAGGCTCAATCTCCCAACGAACTTCCAGGCGACCGTTCAAGCGCATTTTCTCGATATCCAGGTAGGCTTCGACAAACTTGAGTTCTTCATCGAGAGTGATTAGGTCAGAATTGCCGTGATGAAGCGTGGTACGAAGGAGACCGGAGAGTTTAAGGACCATCGCTTTGGCGCGTGACTTATCGACTTCGATCAAGGTAGAAATTCCATGGAGAGTATTGAAGAGAAAGTGCGGTTGCAACTGGCTCTTGAGCGCTTGCAGTTCGCTGCCAACGAGAGCCCGTTGCAGTTCAGCACGCTCGAGTTCCTGATTTCGCGCGCGCGTGTAGTACTCGTATGTATGAGCGGCGGCTAGGATGACAAGATAGTCCCAAGTTTGGAGGGCGAAAAGATCGGCATTGTGGAGCAATCCGCGAAAGGAGCGTGGGCTAAATTGCTGGGTCACGGAATTCCATGGGGGCAGCAAAATCCCGCGGACGCAGACAGATACAAAGAGGTAAGGGAGACTTCCGAGGACGTAGGCGGCGACACGGCGGAGTCCGGCAGGCCTGGCAATCGGGAACCGGTGAACGATCGAGAAAAGCGGGGGTGTGAGGAGCGCAGCCGTCACGTTCCAGACGCCGGTGACGAGCAGAATTTTCCAGAAAGCCGTATTGACCCCAGCCCCCAAGAGACGGACCTTTTCCTGAGCGGCCATCACCGGAACAAACGTCCCCCACAGGAGGATCGACCACAGGTAGGCTCGGGCGATATTCGAGGCATTTCGCCGAACAACTTCCATGCAGTGGATTGTAACTGGAATGAGGCCCAATCGGTCCGCCGAGGTACAAGCGTACAGAAAGGCGATTCAAATAGCGTGGAAGGAGGTGCGGGCTGCATTGCTCATGTTTGTCATACGGGTGAACAACCGGGGATAACCCGAGGGGGTGGTGTAGTTTTCCGCACACTGATGGGGGCTGCTCCTCTGTTTGCAAATTGATTGTCGGCATCGGAAGGGAAGTGTACGATATGTCTACTTAGGGTGTGTAGGCCGGAAATGCTGATTAACTAGATGGAGTATCGCGACGCCTCTCCCTCCCAGCGGGACGAATTGCGCGAACTCCCAAGCCAAAGGAGTGGTCCGATGAGCCAATCAAGAAAAACCTATGAAGTGGCAGTGCTTCGAGGAATGTATGTGGTGGTGTGCTTGGCGATGATGCTCTTTTTAGTCGATGGTCAGGCGCAGGCGCAGTCGATGATGACGCGGCACATGCGCTCGGATGTACAGAATGGGAAGGCGCGGCTCTTGAATCATCTGGCGGAGACGCAGACGTTGCGGTTGAACATCGTTCTACCGCTGCGCGACCCAGCTGGCTTGGATAGCTTTTTGCAAGAGCTTTACGATCCTTCCCGTCTGTCGTATAGGCACTTTCTAACGGTGCAAGAGTTCACGGCGAGGTTTGGTCCGACGCAGGCGGATTATGACGCAGTGGTTCTTTATGCGAAGGCGAACGGTCTGGCGGTGGTGGGCGGATCGCGCGACGGGATGAACGTGCAGGTTGTGGGCTCGGTCGCGAACATCGAATCGGCCTTTCATGTGAGCATGGGCGTTTACCAGCATCCAACGGAAAACCGCACATTTTATGCGCCGGATAGAGAGCCGATGGTGGATTTGCCGTTCCAGCTGTGGCACGTCTCGGGTCTGGACAACTATTCGATTCCGCATCCGATGTATGTGAAGAAGAGCGACTATGCGGAGGGGCAAGGGATTAATGCGAACGCCGTGGTGTCTCATGCGACGACTGGTTCGGGGCCGTCGGCTTCGTTTTTGGGAAGCGATATGAGGGCAGCATACTACGGCGGCACGACACTGACGGGCGCTGGACAGAACCTCGGACTGTTTGAGTTTTTGGGCACGGACCTGGCCGATTTGAAAACGTATTTCGCGAATGTGGGACAGACGAACAATGTGCCAATTACGGTGCTTTCGACGGACGGGACGAGCACATCCTGCGTAGATACGAGAGCGGGCGGGAGTTGTGATGACACGGAACAGACGCTGGACATGACGCAGGCGATCGGGATGGCACCGGGGCTGTCGAGTTTGGTGATGTATGTGGGATCGACGGATACGGCAATCATCAGCGCGATGACGACACATAACCCACTGCCTACCACGATCGGCTGTTCGTGGGGCTGGACGCCCGCGGATCCTTCCACGCTTAATCCGTATTTCCAAAAGATGGCAGCGCAGGGACAGAACTTCTTTGCGGCTTCAGGAGATTCGTCCACTTGGTCATCGAGAAACGAGGCCTGGCCGGCGGATAACGCGTATGTGGTCTCCGTGGGCGGGACGGACCTGGTTACTGCCGGCGCCGGCGGCGCATGGAAGTCAGAGACCGCCTGGGTGGATAGCGGAGGCGGGATTTCGCCGGACTCGATCGCGATTCCCTCGTGGCAGCAACTGGCTGGTGTGATCAACTCGAGCAACAAGGGATCGACGACGCTGCGGAACGGGCCGGACGTTTCGGCGAATGCGAACTTTACGTTTTATGTTTGCGCCGACCAGACTACTTGCACAGCCAACGATTACGGGGGCACGAGCTTCGCGACGCCGATGTGGGCGGGGTACATTGCGCTGGTGAACCAACAGTTGGCGGCGAATGGGGAGCCGACGATCGGCTTCATCAACCCAACGATTTACTCGCAGAGCGTGACGTCCAGCTATGGGACGGAATTCCACGACATTACGAGCGGGACATCAGGAAGCTTTTCAGCGGTGACCGGGTATGACCTGGTGACCGGATGGGGAAGTCCGAATGGGACTGGGTTAATCAATGCACTTGCGCCAACGTCAACGAGCCCGGAATTTACAATTTCAGCTTCGCCCGGTTCGGTGTCGGTAGTGCAGGGTGGCAATGGCAGTTCCACGATAACGACCGCCGTTTCAGGAGGATTTAATTCAGCAATCGCTTTGACGGCGAGCGGGCAGCCCGCAGGTGTGACCGTGAGCTTCAGCCCCGCGACGATAGCTGCGCCAGGATCGGGCAGCTCGACGATGAGTATTGCGGTGGCCATGACGACCGCGACTGGCACGTACACCATTACCGTGGCCGGCGCTGGAGGAGGCACAACGCACAACGCCACGGTCACGCTGACGGTGACTGCCGTGGCGTCTGGCAATTTCACGTTGTCCGCATCGCTGACGAGCTTGACGATCACGCGATCGTCCCACGGAACCACGACGATCACGATCTCTCCATCCAACGGGTTCGCAGGGAGCGTTACCTTGTCAGCCAACGGAATGGGCAGTGGAGTTACGGCCGCGTTCAGCCCGAACCCGGCGACCGGAACGACAAGCACGCTGACGTTGACAGCTAGTAGTTCCGCAACGACCGGAACGAGGACCGTGACGATTACGGGAGTCTCCGGTTCACTGAGCCATACGACGACGATCAGCCTCAGAGTTCGGCGTTAGCCGCTAGCGCAGGGTGGTGCTGTCGCCAAGCTCTGTGCGAAGATCGCCGCGCAGCGGAACAGAAGTTACGTTGAAGGATAGACCGCGTCGCCAGCTTGTAGCGCTGACGGCGCGGTTTTTTTAGATTCATTCGGAGACACCGACGCTCTTCATGCCGGCGCGCTGTCATGGGCACGATATTGCGGGTGCGTACAAGTGGACTAAGACTTTTTTGTGTCTTCAATGCCCTGAAGTTCTTTGCCGGGCTTGAAGCGGACGGCTTTTCCGGGGGGGATATTGACTTCTTCGCCGGTGCGGGGATTGCGGCCGATGCCGGTTTTGCGAGGCTTGACGCTGAAGACGCCGAAGCGGCGGAGTTCGATGCGCTGGCCGCGGCCGAGAGCTTGTTTCAAGGATTCAAAAACCGTTTCGACGGCCTGCTCGGCTTTGGTGCGGCTGATGAGAGTTTTGGTCACAACCGCGTTCACGATGTCCAGCTTGATCACACGCGCCTCCCGCTTAAGTGGCAAATGCTAGAGGGTGTGCGGTAGGTTGTCAAGACGAGATGGGTAAACTACACTGTCCTTCCTTTTGGAGTACTCACTTTTTCGTAATTTTTGACGCTGCAAATTTCATTTGATCATTGAGGAGGCGTGGATGTCCGTAAAGCCAGACCGGTGGATCCGCAAGATGGCGCTGGAACATAAGATGATCGAGCCGTTTACGGACCGGCAGGTGCGCGAAGGGGTGATCAGCTACGGGGTTTCGTCGTATGGTTACGACATTCGGGTGGCGGACGAATTTCAGATATTCACGAATGTGAATTCGACGATCGTGGACCCGAAGCATTTCGATCCGAGGTCCCTGGTGCCGTTCAAGGGCGACGCGTGTTTGATTCCGCCGAATTCGTTTGCGCTGGCGAGGTCGGTGGAATATTTCCGGATACCGAGGAATGTTTTGACGATTTGTTTAGGGAAGTCGACGTATGCGCGGTGCGGGATTATTGTAAACGTGACGCCGTTCGAGCCGGAGTGGGAAGGATTTGTGACGCTGGAGATCAGCAACACGACGCCACTGCCGGCGAAGATTTATGCGAATGAAGGACTGTGCCAGGTGCTGTTCTTCGAGTCGGATGAGGATTGCGAAGTGAGCTACAAGGATAAGAAGGGGAAGTACCAGGCGCAGGCGGGGATTGTCTTGCCACGGTTGTAAGGCGAGAAGAAAGCCCCTCCTAGGCGAGCGAAAACCGGGGCTTGGCTTGGACTGGCGGGAAGAGCGGTCGGAAGGCGGACCCTACGAAGAGATTTGAGTTAGTTTGACGCCGGCCATGGGATAGCCATGTTCGCGCCATGCGTCGAGGCCGCCTTGCAATGGGCGAATGCGCGTGATGCCTCGGCTTCTAAGGAGGAGCGCCACACGGGCGCTCGTAGCTTCGTTTGGTCAAGTGCAATAGAGGATGATTTCGCGATCCTGGGGCAATAGGCCATCTTTCTCCTCGAGTTCCTTTGCATCCACGCGGAAAGCGCCGGGAATAGTTTCTGGGTCCGCTTCAAAATCCAGGGAATGACGAAGATCGACGATGACCAGATCCTCGCCGGCGTCGAGCTTGTGCTTCAATTCTTCGACGGAGATGCGAGCGATGCGCAGCTCGCGCAAGAAGCGTCTGCGGGCGATGAATTTGTAGGCGAGATAAGAAGCAAGGGCAGCGAAAAGAATGACGCCGAGGCCGCTGCCGAGAGAGGCGGCGTGTTCCGCGATGTCCTCGATCTCTCCGCTGAAGACGTAACCCACGCCGAGACAAGTGGCGGCCCAGAGCGATGCACCCAGGGCGTCGAATATCAGAAAACGGCGAAGGCGCATGTGAAAGATGCCGGCGAGCGGGGGCGCGACCGTGCCGAGGCCAGGGAGAAATTTGGCAACAATTAAAGAGTGCGCGCCTTGCTTGGAGAAAATGCTTTCGGTGCGGCGAACACACGAATCCGGCTCGATGGTGATTTTGCAAAGAAAATGAAGAACCTTGATGCCTCGGTGGCGGCCGAGTTGGTACCAGAGGGAATCGGCGGCCACGGCGGCAAATGCAACGATGAAGAAGGAGGCAAAGAGATTTAGCTGATGAGAGCCCGCGAGCGCGCCGGCGGCGAGGAGTAAGGGAAGCGAAGGAATGGGCACTCCGGCCTGCTCGACGAAGACCCAAGCGAGCAAGACGATATAGCCATGATGGAGAAGGAATTCGATGGCGCGGTGCATTTGGCTAGGCAGGGTCCTCTATGACGGATGTAACCGATTATCGGGAGATGATAGGAGAAGTATGCCCCCAGCGACCGGACATGACAAATTCGGCCAAGGGCTTGCGTGTTCGCGGAGCAACCTCGCGGTCGCGGAGTTTTTCCGGCAGAGAATCCGGATGCCCGGGATAGCCGATGGCAATAGCTGCGATGGGTTCCCAATCGTCTGGAATTTCGAAAACATGTTTGGCTTTAGCGGGGTCGAAGCCGGCCATTTGATGGACCCCTAGACCTCGGGCCGTAGCTTCGACGCTTAGTAGAGCGGTGGCAGCGCCGGTGTCATAGAAGGCGTTGCGATTTGGATTGCCGTTGGCGTGGAACTTGAGCGCCGAAACAGCAAGGACGAGGACCGGAGCAGCTTTGGCCCAGCCAGCGTTGAAGTCGACCAACACGCTCAGCGTTTTAGCGAAGCTATCGGTATCGTCCTTTGTAGCCACGAGGTAGGCCCAAGGTTGCTCATTGCTGCTGGAGGGCGCCCAACGCGCGGCTTCGAAAAGGCTTGCGAGGACAGCAGGTTCAACCGGCTTGTCGATGAAAGATCGAGGGCTCCAGCGATCGCGAATGAGATCGTGAACCGGGAAGTCGTGCGCTGCGGGTTTTTTCATTTCTATTTTCCTCTGCTTTGAATCAGCGATTAGATGAACGAAAGTGCTCGAGAGATATGCTTGTATCTTGGATACCTTGATTCTCGTATTTTCGAGCCCCGACCTGAGCAAGGGCCTGGGAACCACTTTGCTCCGGGCACAACGAATGCCGAGCTATTAGACACAGAAAAGTCCATCTGGCGCCGAACGTTGAGGTGGCTGATCTCCCCTGATTATTTTGGAAGCTTATGAAACATTTCGGCGTCGATGGTGATGGAGATTTCATCGCCGATCATGGCTGGACCGTAGCTGGTACCAACGCCAAAGTCCTTGCGAAGGATTTTGGTGCTGGCGTTGAGGCCCACGCGTTGATTTCCCCAGGGGTCCTTGATGGGGCTTGTGGGACCGTCGACATCGAGGGTGGCTTCCTTGGTGATGCCGTGGATGGTGAGATTACCAACGACTTTGAGCTTGCCGGGAGCGACCTGTTCGATCTTGGTGGACTTAAAGGTCATGGTTGGATAATGCTCGACGTCGAAGAAGTGGTCGCTGCGGAGGTCTTTATCGCGGGCCTCTACGCGGGTATCAACGGAATTGACATCGATGGTAACGTCCACGGAAGATTTTGTGATGTCCGTGTTGTCGAACTGAACAGTGCCTTTCACGCTGGTAAAAGCGCCGCGGACAGTAGAGATGGAGAGGTGCTTGACGGCGAATTGCGCCGAAGAATGCGCCGGATCAATTTGCCACTCAGAAGTCGCCGCTGCCACGGGCAGCGAAAGAGCGGCGGCGAGTCCGGCGATGAATGCGATGCGAGAGAAAACCTGGCCCATTGGTGTTGCCTCCTTAGATGGATGATCTGTACTGGCAAAATTTGATTTAGCTGCGTTTATTCCGGTTCGCGAACGCGAACGTCCTCCAACAGCCTGGCGAGAGACTTCAAGCGTGCCGCGGACATATGGCGGAATTGTTGTTTGTGAAGCTCGCGGACCGGCTGATCGAGACTTTTCAGAATAGATAGACCCGCCGAAGTGATGCGGGTTTTCACGACGCGGCGGTCGTCGGCCTGGCGCGCGCGGGTGATAAGGTGGCGCTTCTCCATACGGTCGAGAAGGCGGGTCATGTCGGGATCGTGAGAGATCATACGTTCGCCAATGCCGCTGCAAGCGAGGCCATCGGGCTCCGCGCCGCGAAGAATGCGGAGGACATTGTATTGGGTGCCGGTGAGGCCATGAGGCTTGAGGAGCTGCTCGGCTTCGAGGCCGAGGAAATCGGCGGATTTCTGGAGGGAAATAAAGATGCTGTCTTCCAGGGGAAGAACGGGACGGGCTTCGGAGCGGCGACTCATGAGGATAGGATAGTCGTTATAACAAATAATGTCAAGAGGAAATAATCCCGGTGGAAGCGGTCCTTGCGGCCGGGCTTGCGCCCAGGGTGTCCCGGCGGGTCGCCTCAAGACTCGCGGATGATCTTTTGAATCTCAGAACCCGAGTGCACGCACCTCGGTTCGCCCAGCGAGCTAAGGATGTCTTGCGGCAGGCCGGCTGCGAATTCCATTCTCGCGACGATCGGCGGCCCTCCCGGAAAGTACAAAACGGTCGGACCTGAGGCGAGAACGCGAAACACCGCCTCCCAGAATTGTGGATCAGCGCACGGCCTTTCTACGTAGAACGCCGAGAGCAGATCGATTGAGGAGGGCGAGGCCGTCAGGCCAAAGTGGCAAGTGTTTAGTGAACTGTACTGAATCTTCCGATAGTCAGGTTTGGATTCATCCTCGAGGATAGGAAAAAGAGAGCGCAGTTCGTCTCTGGAGATGCCCAGAGGCTCGCCATGGGTAACGGGTTGGAAAAAGAGATCGAAGCTCATCGGGCCCCCATGTTTACGTTTTGCGAAGAGGGCGGAGTTGGATTTCGCTTACGAAACTTTGCGGGCTTTGGGTGACGATCGTGGCTACGGCGTGGGCGACGTCTTCTGGAGCGAGCGCCTTCGAGGGATCCTTTTGGCCGCGCGGAGAAAAACTAGTGGCAACGCTGCCCGGGCAGATAACGCTGACGCGGATGCCATGGTCGCGAAGATCTTCGGCCATGCAGGCGGAAAGGCCCTGGAGGCCCCACTTGGAGGCGCAGTAGATGCCACCGCCGGCGAAGGCGTTGCGGCCGGCGAGAGAACTGATGTTGATGATGTCGCCGGCGCCGCGTTTGATCATCGCAGGGACAACGGCGCTCGAGAGCAAGAAAACGCTCTTGAGATTTGTGTCGAGGACGCGATCCCACTCGGCTTCGGTTTTTTCATGGGCCGGTCCGAATAGGCCAATTCCGGCGTTGTTTACCAGAATCGAGATTTGTCCAAGTACGGCTTCGGTCTTGTCTACCAGGGCGGTCACGTCAGCAGCTTGCGAAACGTCGGCGATTTGGGAATAAACCGGCGAGCCAAAATTCTTAAGCTCTGCTTCCGCGGAGGCAAGCGAGGCGGCATCGCGGCCACAGATGGCTATCGAGGCATTAAGCTGAGCAAGGCGGAGGGCGATGGCGCGGCCAATACCGCGAGAGCCGCCGGTGACGAGGGCAACCGCGCCGTCGAGAAGCGCAGATTCGTGAGACGATGAATTGACCGTTGTTTTTTGCGCCATTTGAATTCTTCCTCGTGCAGACCACCCCTTTTGTGCGAAACTCATCTTAGCATCCAGGAGTCCAACCAGTTCCCCGATGGCTTGGGATCTTCGAAGGTGCGGTAGCAATACAGAGAGAAGCTTGCGGTCAGACGGGAAAGTTGCCAGGTGCTTTGCACTTTCCTATTTTGACAGCTTGCGGATGGACCGGGGCTTTTCCTATAATTCCCAAGTTTTGGAAACAACGCAATTCCCGGCAGAAGCAGTGCGAGTGAAGTCGGCAAGAGAAAATCCAGCTTTGAAATAAGGGCGAGGAGAGTGGGAATGAGTGGAACACGCAAAGTGGCAGGCCTCGCGATTGTGGCGGCGCTATGTCTGATTCTGGGGAGCGGGCTGAGCGCGCTGGCGCGGCCACGAGCGGCGGCGGGCGGGGCGCAAGACGCTGGCCAAAGCAAGCAGCCGTACACGATGGCGGAATACAACTCGTATCAAGCTTGCGCGAGCGAAAAGAATCCGGCCACGCAGGTAAAGTGCCTCGATGATTTCGTAGCGAAGTATCCGAATTCCGCATTGCTGATTTACGTTTATCCGCTCTACTACCAGGCTTACGGCCAGCTGAAAAACTATCAGAAGGTGATCGAATACGCGGACAAAGTGGCAGGGTTGGGAGACAAAGTCGAAGCTGGAATCCATTATCAGGCGCTCTACGCGCACGCGTTTGCCTATAACGCGTTGAGCGCGACGGACACCGCATGGGCGAGTGATCCAGCGAACGCAAAGGCCGCGCAGGAAGCGGCCGTGGAGGGCCTGAAGGCGCTCGATGCGTTGAAGAAGCCGGACAACATGACGGACGATGCGTTTAATACGCAGAAGAAACAGATCCAGATTTATTTCAACGGGACAGCGGCGCAAGCCGCGATGTCGCAAAAGGACTACGCTTCCGCAGTCCAATACTATAAAGCGGTGCTGGCGCTGAATCCGGATGACGGCATCACGAGCTACCGGCTGGGGCTGGCATACGAGGCTATGACGCCGCCGCAGCACATGGATGCATTTTGGTCGATAGCGCGAGCCGTGACAGCCAAGGGCGCAACGCAAGCGCAGTCGCAGAAAGTAAAAGACTATCTGCGAAAGCTGATCCAGAATTACCAGCAAGCGGCTTGCGACAACTTGACGGACGCGGAGTTGAACGAACTCCTGCAACTGGCGGGCAGTTCGCCGGAACGCCCGGCGAGCTACACCCTGCCAAGCGTGTCGGACCTTGACACGGCGCGCAAGAGCATGACCATCGCTTCGGTGGTGGCGGACCTGAAAGCAGGAGGAGACAAAGCGAAAGTTACGTGGCTAGCGGCTTGCGGTTTGGAATTTCCTGGTGTTCCGGGAAAGGTGATTGAGAATGTTCCGGGGGCAGCACCGACGGATCCCATCGAGCTGAAGATCGCATTTGTAACGAGCGACGCGGAGTTTGACGCGGCGACGGTGCCTAACATGGACGTGAAAGTGGTTGGGCAGCCGGACGTGTCCCGCGTGGAGAAGGATGGCGCGGTGCACTTTACCGGGACGCTCGTTTCCTACGATCCGGATCCCGCGTTCATGCTGCACTGGGACAAGGCCAAGGTGAACGAAGAGGACATTCCGAAAGAGAAAGCGGCGCCCAAGAGACCGGTGCACCACAAGCCCTCGGGACGCTCGAGCAATTAGACAAACTATAGGAAATACGAACGGCTCTCCGGCGCGGCTGGAGAGCCGTTTATTATTTGAGCTGCGATTTAACTGATTTCGAGAAATGCGGAACAGCGCTAGAAGAAAGGAGGAGGAGTCAGCGGGAGCGGTGATTGCTCGATGCCAGCTTGTATTCGTTGATTTTGCGGCTTAATGTGTTGCGGTGAATGCCGAGCACTTGCGCGGCGCGGGATTGATTGCCGTTGGCACGGTCAAGGACGCGCTTGATGAAGCGCTTTTCGAATTCTTCTATAGCTTCGTCAAATAAAATTCCCTTATCCACCATTTGAATGACGAGCCCCTCGAGTTGATCTTTCACGATCGCACGCTCCGCAGAATTTGATGTGGGCCGGCAAGCAGCTATGCATCAAGATCGTGCCCCGCCAGGATGCGAAAGGCCTCCCGATACTTGGCACGTGTGGCAGCGACGACATCGGGCGGAAGATCCGGGCCGGGCGGGGTCTTGGGCCACCGGATTCGCTCGAGATAATCGCGGACAAATTGTTTATCGAAAGAGGGCTGAGGACCGCCGGGATTGTATTGCGCGGCAGGCCAAAAGCGAGAGGAATCTGGAGTGAGCGCTTCGTCGATCCACATGAGGGAGTTGAGCGCGCCGGGGGCGCCGAGTGAGCTGTTGAGAAGGCCGAACTCGAATTTGGTGTCAGCGAGGAGAATGCCGCGGAGCTCGGAGTAGGCTGCGGCGCGGCGGTAGATTTCGATGCTGACGTCGCGGACGCGTTCTGCGAGATCCTGGCCGATGAGAGAGGCGGCTTGCTCGAAAGAGATATTTTCGTCGTGGCCGCTAGTGGCTTTGGTCGCTGGAGTGAAGATGGGCTCGCGCAAGCGGTCAGACTCGCACAGGCCCTGGGGTAGGGCAATTCCACAGATTTTTCCGGTGGCTTTGTAGTCTTTCCAGCCGGAGCCGGAAACATAGCCGCGTACGACGCATTCAATGGGAAGAGGCTGCGTCTTGCGCACGATCATGGAGCGGCCATCGAGTTCCTCGCGATAGGCGTTGAATGCGGCAGAGAAGTCGGTGGCGCTGAGAACGTGATTTGGGACGAGGTCATTCAGAAGATCAAACCAGAAAAGGGAAAGCTGGGTTAGGACGCGGCCTTTGTCGGGGATGGGCGTGGGAAGAATGACGTCGAAGGCAGAGAGGCGGTCGGTGGCGACGATGAGCAGTTTGTCGCCGAGATCGTAGATATCGCGGACCTTCCCGCGCGCCGCGGGAATGAGGCCGGCGAAATGAGTTTCTTGCATGACGCGCTTTACAGGACTTGCAGCCACGGAAAAGTTTCTCCCCAAAGGTGGTGAGCATTTTAGCGCAGTGGTGCGTCAAGGGAAAGTCACGCGTGGAGAAAAACTTTGAAGAAATTGCGCGGCGCCAAACTTACTTGTTGAGTGGCCTAAGGATAAGAGACCAGGCGCGACAACTTGTTGATGAAATTTTGCGCATGAGCAAGCCCTGGGCGCCCAGCGCGTTCTAGGATTGTACTTTTTCTCGCGGTTCCCGAATGGCGATTAATATCACCCCTTCGGCCGTCAGCAAGGGATGAAACCAGCTCCGCGTGCGTGTCGGTCCATTCGCCAGAACAAAAATCCGGTCCGCCCACCGCGCCAAAATGTCGTACGAGTCATAAACGCTGTATGAGTAAAAGAGTCCGTCTCCTTCGGAAATCTGATAGCGCTTTCCGCCAGTCCTTACGAAGTTGAACGCATCCCACAACCCGATCTTGTACAAAAACAGTTTGGAAAGCCGCGCGGGCCATGACCCTTGCGCAAATCGATTGCTGTCCACGATCACCACTGCACGCCGCGCCACCCGCGCCATTTCCATCACCACCGCGGAAGGGTGTGGAACATGATGCAGCGTGCTGAATTCACTCACCGCATCGAAGCTCGCGTCTCCGAAGGGCAGGGCTTCTCCCGAACCTTGCAGCAGCGAAACCTTCTCCGTGTTGCCCGCCGCCACGCCTTGCTGCACTAGCGCAGCGACCGGCTCCGCACCGCAGATGAGCACCCCGGGAAACGCCTCGGCAAAGTCCTTCAACCCGCGTCCCGTCGCCGAACCAACGTCCAGCAGACTCTGAATCTCCAGCGACCGCAGGATCGATATCACCAGGTTCCGGCTCCCGGGATCGTCCGCCCCCTCGTGCTTGTGCATCGCGTCATACCGCGCGGCGCTCTCCCTGTAGTATTCGCGCTGAATTTCAACCGCCGGATCGATCTGCGTCAAATCGCCACCCACTCAAGTTTTGTATTACAGCGCACATCCGTTTGCAACCGCAGGCACATGCTAACCTTGGGCAAGATCACTCCCACTCGGCATCCGCGTCAGGATTTTGATTTTGGAGTTACCACCAGGGAAGCCCCCAGCGCCACAAGCAGCATCGCTGCTACGACCGCGAGCGAAACCTCCACCGAAATGTGAACCCACGGTTCCACGATCATCTTCCCTCCGATAAATGCCAGTACAAACGCAAGTCCCGCCGTAAGGTACCGCAGCCGGCCCAGAACCCCCGCCAGCAGAAAATACATTGCCCGCAAACCCAGAATCGCGAACACATTGGATGTGTATACGATAAACGGATCACGCGTAATACCGTACACCGCGGGTATCGAGTCCACCGCCAAGGTAACGTCCGTGATCTCCACGATGAGCAGCACCACGAACAAGGGCGTAGCAAACAGCTTTCCGCCTTCCCGCACAAAAAAGCGGCTCCCCTGATATCCCCGTGTAACGCGCAAATATTTGCCGGCAAATCGCGAAATCCAGTTCTGCTCCGGATGCATCTTCTCTTTCTTCGCGAACAACATGTGCAAGCCCGCGTAGACCAGAAAAGCCCCCAGCACATACAGCACCCAACTGAATCGCTCGATCAACTCCGCTCCTGCCGCGATCATCGCCCCGCGCATCACCAGAGCTCCGAGGATGCCCCACTCCAGTATGCGGTGCTGGATATTTTCGTCGACTACGAACGCTTGGAAAATGACAAGAAAGAGGAAAAGGTTGTCGACGCTGAGGGCCTTCTCGATGACATATCCCGTAAAAAACTCCACTCCGCGCTGCTCGCCGAAGAAATGCACAACCCCAAGGCCGAACGCCACCGTCAGCCCAACCCAGACGAGCGTCCATGTAATCGCTTCCCGTGTATTCAGTTTATGCGGGCGCCGGTGAAACACACCCAGATCGAGCGTAATCGCGGCAAGTACGAAAAGGTTGAAGACCAGCCAAAGGAGAGGAGTGCCCACGGCTGCGCTCGGCGCGGTTTAAGGGGCCAGCGCTGCGAGTGTGTCTGTAGAGTTCAGGTTGGTGAGTTCGATTCGAAAAGTCTGGCCCGCTTCGATGGTGACGGGCACATCCCAGCGCACCCGCGCGTCGCCGGCGTTGGCGTCGAGATTCAGCGAGCTGACCCAGTACTTGCCGGGAGCCAAATTCCGGATAAAAGCATGCCCATCCAGGTCTGTGTCCGCCTGAGCCGCCAGATATTTCGTTTGCGCCAGTTCCGGTGCCAGCCTCTGCACACGCCGTTTCTGCTCGCTCACCAGCCGCGTCCACTGCGTCTGAGGATTGACGGCGTTCAGCTCCAGCTCCACTCCGGAAACCGTACCCGGATTCTTCTGGATGAATTTCTTCAGCGCCGCGTAATACTCCTGCTTGTCCTTCTCATACTTTTGCGGATGCGCATCTTTGTCCGCGTCCTTGTATCTCGGTTTCGGAATGCCGTTGGTCACCCCGCCGCTGTTTGACCGCTGGTAAGCCAGCAGGAATTCCGGCGTGTGGATAATGTCCTCGGGTGTCAGCAGCTTGTCCAGATCAGGCGATGTCAGATCAAGAACTTCGTGAGCTTTCAGCCATTTCTTCAGCTCGGGCGACACCTTTAGCCCATCGATGAACTTATCGCGCGGGGGAACAACGTCCGCCGCTTCAACTTCCTTGGCGATGTCCGCATAGCTCTTCGTCAAAATGTAGAAAGTGAATTGCCGCACCGGTTCCGGCCTCGCCGCCGTGGGTCTGATGCGCGCCGTGATGTCCAGCATCCCCGCGGAGTTCTGTGCGTGCGCCGGCTGCCCGAAGCACGCCAAAACAGCAATGACAGCCAACGAAAAACCCGCTGCTCGTCTCATGCCCGAATCCTAACAGATTGTCCACGGCCCAAACAGCGGAACCCTATGATGTGTTTCTTC
>JBARCY010000148.1:0-3021 GCA_049794595.1 Candidatus Acidiferrum sp. | reverse complement strand
ACTGCTGCACCATGCGTTGAGTATTGAAGAACGAGCCGTTGATCGCGATGGCGTGCTGCATGATTTGGACATATAGTCTCGGCTCTTTATAAAACATGGGAAGAATGACGTTTTCCAGTTTCCAGTAAAGCGATTCGGCCTCTTTGGTGTTGTCCGTGGCGTCGTCCGCCGAGTCCATCGAGCGCCGCGGCTCGCCAATCGACCATCCGGTGACGCCCTCGATGTGTCCCTCTGCCCACCAGCCATCGAGAATGCTCAGGCTCGGAACTCCGTTGAGCGCCGCTTTCATGCCGCTCGTGCCGGAAGCTTCGAGCGGAAATTGCGGCGTGTTCAGCCAAAGGTCCACGCCGGAAGTCATTTTGCCGCCGAGATCGAGATTGTATTCATCGAGAAAAACAACCGGCACGGCTTTCCGCAGAGCTTTCTTCGCGTGAAAAATGTGGCGGATGATGTCCTTGCCGCCACCATCGTTCGGATGCGCTTTGCCCGCATAGATGATCTGAAAATGCCCAGCGTTTTTCGCGATCTGGCGCAAGCGATCCAGATCAGAAAGGATCAAGTCCGCGCGCTTGTATCCCGTCGCGCGACGCGCGAAACCGATAGTGAAAACCTCTTCGTCCAGCTGAAGGCCGGTTTTCTCCCGCACCGCTTCAAGAAGTTCGTGCTTGGAGATAAGGTGCGCCGCCCAGACTTCTTCCGGAAGAAGGCCTAGCGCGCTTCTCAAGCTGTAGTTGTCTTCACGCCATTGCGCGATTTGCCGGTCGAAAAGCTGCTGAAAAGCAGGCGAGGTCCAGGTCACCGCGTGAACGCCGTTGGTGATGGCCTCGATGGGAACTTCCGGAAACATCTGCCGCGAAGTGACGCCGTGCTGTTTGGCCACGCCGTTTACGTAAGTGCTGAGGCTCAGCGCCAGATACGTCATATTCAAGTGAGCGCCGCCGGCAGCGGCTTCCTGCAAATTCGGATAGTTCTGCTCGGCTTGCAGTGAGCGCTTCACAAGTTCGGCGACGGAAGCGTCCTTAAGATCGAAGAATCTGCTCTGCTGCGGGAAGACGCGCGTGAGGAATTCAATCGGGAAGCGGTCGTGGCCCGCGGGCACTGGCGTGTGCGTGGTGAACATGCACTTGGCGCGGACTTTTTCGATGTCTTCGCCATTGATGGCGGTTCGCCCCGCTTTGACTGCTTCCTCGCCCAGCAATTGGAGCGAGAGCAGCGCGGCGTGGCCCTCGTTCATGTGAAAGCGCGTGAGCTCTTCATAGCCCAGCGCGTGCAGCATCCGCACTCCGCCGATCCCCAGCAAAACTTCCTGGCACAATCGATAATAAGAATCGCCACCGTATAGTCCCCCCGTCAAATTACGATCCCATTCCGCGTTGGAGGGAAGATCGGCGTCGAGAAAATAAACCGGCACTTCAAATCCGCGCACACCCTTAACGTTATACCGCCAGGCGCGAAGCTCGACGCGGCGATTTTCCAACGGTACGCTTACGCGCGCGGTTTCTTCCTTGAGAAAATCTTCGACGTTCCAAACCACGGGCTCTTCCGCTTGGGAGCCGTCTTCGGAAAGATGTTGGGAAAAGTAGCCCCGCCGGTAGAGCAGGGAGACGGCAACCATGGGGAGGCGGAGATCGGCGGCGGCGCGGATGGTGTCTCCGGCGAGGACGCCCAGGCCGCCGCTGTAGCTCGGCATGGCGTTCTCAAGCGCAATTTCCATGGAGAAATAAGCAATAAAGCGTTTAACCGAATTCGCGTGCGTGGACATCTCTCTCGTTTCTCCGCTGGGTGCTCTTCTGGCAGCCAGGCAGGGAAAATGGGCAACGATTGACCTTTAATTGTCGAGGAAACGCTTGGCTCAATCAAGAGACTAGAGACTGATTGTTGCCAAGGGCAGGCTGCTCCGATCGCGGGATCTGCGCGATGGAGGGGACAGAGATCAGCAGGAGTGCCGGTCCTGTCTTCGCCGCGTTTTCATTCGTCAATTCCCTTTCGGTGAGCCTTCCTTTGCAAGCGCTGCGTGAGCTTGGGGAGTTGGACGAGTAAGCAGGTCGGCGTACTCCTTGTAAAATTTGGCTTTGTCGAGGTCAACCTGGACTTCGACGAGGGATTCACCCATTTCGGGGTGCTGGCCGGGAGCCCACGCGAGCGTATCGCCGTAGGAAGCGCCGTGGTCGATTTCCACATCCATATACAGCTTTTGCCATTTGGTGATGATGCTGGGATCGAGCCAAGCGACGGCGGCGAGTTCATCCCAGAGAATATTAGGCTGGGCATATTTCGCAACGTACTGGGCGACAGGAGTGGGACTCTTGGCTATCTGCTCGATGAGACTTTTTTCCATGCGCGTTTTGACAGAAATGTCCACGGTGGTAAGGACGAAACGCGGCCAATGAGCGTGGAGGACGGCGTGAGAGGCTTCCGGATCCATCCAGAAATTAAATTCGCGGCGCGGAGAGAACTGGAACTCGGGATCGTCGGTGGTGGGATTGATGCTGCCACCCATGACGATCAGTTCCTTGACGAGTTCGGGGAAATGAGGATCGAGAGAGATGGCCAAAGCAAGGTCGGTCATCGGCCCCGCGGCGTAAATAGTGACTTCGTGCGGATATTTATGGACCATGCGGACCATGAAATGCGCGGCGTCTTCGGCCGAAGGCTTGATTGTGGGAGCGCCTTCGGTCATGGGCGGAATTTCATAGGGTCCGTGGACGCCGTGGCCGTGCTCAAAATTCCAAGCGCCTTGGTAAATGACTTTGCCGTAGAGGGTTTCCCATTTAGCGATGTATTCCTTGGAACTGACGAGGGGGAAAGCCGCGCCCGGAACGACGGGGATATCGGTACGGCCGATGATTTCCATGAGGCGCAGTGTGTGCTGGACTTCTTCGTCGCGCCAGGCGTCGCCAGTGACGACGGTGATACCGAGAACATCGGTGTCGGGGGAATTGACGATGGCGAGAATGGCTTGCATGTCTGTGCCGCCGGGACCCGAGGCGTCTTGATCGATGATGACTTTGTGTTTGGTCT
>JBARCY010000147.1:0-4042 GCA_049794595.1 Candidatus Acidiferrum sp. | reverse complement strand
CCCGAAAAGGTGCCGCCCTCGCCGCTGCGTCCAGCCCTGATGAAGTCCGTCGAATCCGCCGCCGCGGACGTCTGGGGACCGCTTCCGATCATGCCCGTCATGGATACGGGAGCCTCGGACGGCCGCTATTTGCGCATGGCGGGAATTCCCACCTACGGCATCTCGGGCGTCTTCCTGGATACCGACAATATCAGGGCGCACGGCCGGGACGAACGTGTTCGCATCCAGGATTTTTATGACGGCGTGGAATTCAATTACAAACTCATGCAGTTGCTGGCGGTGAAGTAATCCATCTCTTCAAAAAAAGCCCGGTGAAGAGGTCTTCACCGGGCCACATCTATCCAGTTTCGGAATCTATTTGTCGGGTTTGTTAGGTGCGTCCGCGGCCTTCGGATCGGCTGGTGTAGCCGCGCTCGCCGCGATGGGTTTGCCCGCATCGCTGCCGAACCGCGTCAGGTAAGGCATAAACGGTGTCACCTCGAACGGCATCTTCTCCCGTTCGGCGACGATGCCGGCCACCGGTTTGCTCTTGATTAGCTCCAGCTTGTCATTCCAGGGATCCAGCTTCACGCGGCCGCCAATCGGCAACGCCGCCACCAACTGCGGGTTCTTCGTGGGATCCGCCGGACTGGTTGTTTTCAGGTCGGCGATCGCGGGCACGCGGTCTCCCAGGTGCGCGCTGATCAGGTTCGGTATCTCCTTTTGGCGCGTTTGCAGCGCCGCCAGGAAGAGTGCTGCGTTTGCAAGCTGATTCTTGTACGGCGAGTTGGTCAGCAGCTTGGTGGCTTCTGCGTTGGCCGCATCTTCCTCTGCCGGAGTGCGCCCAAAACCAAAGTGGCGGAACGTATCCTTATCATCCACCAGAAGCTGGTCAAAGAACGCGAAGTTTGAGTCCATCCGGTGGCCAAGAATCACATGTCCCATCTCATGCGCCAGAATGGTCGCAAAGCTCGCCTCATCGGGAAGCACGTCGATCAGTCCACGGCTCAGGACGATAGTGTGGCCCAGCGTGAAAGACTCCAGCGTCGAAGTCATCAGCACACGGCACTGGATGTCCGGTTCGATATCCAGATTGTTGGTGACTTCCAGGTTGTTCACGATGGTCTCGAGCGCTTTGTCCACTTCGCCTTTCGGCGCCATCAGTCCGATGCGCTCCAGGCGATCCGCCACGTTATCTTCCGCTTGCCGGTCCCATGTGCGCTGCGCTTGCACGGGCGTCAGATCATTCGCTGTTTTCGTGTCATCCTGCACGGACGATTCGATCAGGATCTTGCTCAGCTCCTGCTCCTGCTGCGCGTGCCCGAGGTTGTATCCCCACAGCCGCGTCTGCGCCTTGAAGTCCAGTTTCTTGGTCACCGCGTAGTGCAGATCCTTCTCTTCGCTGTAGACGAACGACGGCATCCACATCCCTGGCTGCACGTTGGTCCTCCAGCTGTCGAAGTGGAAATACCAGCTCGAGTGCCCTCCGCCGCTATAAGCGCCGTTGAATCGCACGATGTTAAAGTCCTGGTCCTCGACCCAGATGCGCCCGAGAAACCGGCCCTTTCCTGATTTTTCCTGCGGCGTCACATCGAATACCAGGCACCGCACTTCGCCCAGAAATTCCCGGCGCACATAGTCAAACTTGTAGTGCTGCTTGTCGAACCCGTTCGTGTCGATGAAAATCATCTGCAGGAAGCCATCGGGCAGGAACTGCATCGCGAACGAAAAGAAATTTCCTACCGTGCCGAAGATCTTCTTGCCCTTGCTCTCCGCGTCGCTCAACCCCACGAGCGCGATACCCTTCGAAAAGTCGGCGCGTCCCAGGAAATATTTGTCGCCTGCGGGGACGTAGCCGAGATCTTTATCAGGTTTCAGGTTTTGAATGTACGTCTCCACCAGCGGCGAATACTGCCGTATCTGCTGGTTCAGACGGTTTTCGTTCGTGATGACCCGGTCGATCACTTGATCCATCGTTCGCGGTTGTTGCGGTTCGGCCGCCGCGGTTCCGATGGCCACGGATCCACCCAAGACGAATCCGAGGACAACTGTAGCTAGCTGACGCATTTCTCTCTCCCCTCAATAGGCCAGGCGGAACTCAATCCGCACGCGGGCCGGAAAATCCACCGGCTGGCCTTCGCGTTTTGCTGGTTTGAATCTGATTCGTTCGGCCGCTCGGACCGCAGCCTCATCGAGGCCGTGGCCCAATCCACTGATGACGCGATTCACTTTCATGGTGCCATTCGAGAGGAACACCACGTCGAGAACCACGTCTCCTTCTAACTTAAGATTACGCCCTTCCGCTGTGTACTCGGGTTTTGGCTTGTCTATGATGTCAACAGGCGTGTCGATCGGTCCTTCCGGCCCCGCCTTTTTCTTCGGTGCATCCGCTACCGTTTGGCTTCCGAAACCGGAAGATTCCACTTTCCCTGATCTCCCTCCGCCGGCCGGCGGGTTCGCGACGCCATTTCCGAAACCAGAGCTCGCCACCGTCCCACGAATTCCCTTCGCTCCGCCTGTGCCGTTGCCATAGCCTTCTCCGCCCGGCAAATCCAGCGAACCTAATCGGTTCACGGTTGTCGCATGTTTCGGATCGCCCTTGCCGGGCATTCCGTTCGGATCTCCAAATCCTCCGGTTTGCACTTTTTCGATGGGCGCTTTCACCGTTGCCGGCGCGGCGCTCCCCGAACCAATATTGTTCAGTTTTACGTCTTCTCTTGGCCGTTTCGGCTGGTCCGTGGTGGTATCGATCTTCGCCGCTTCCAGATGCGCCTGCAGCTCGGGCGCTACCGCTTCCAATTTGCGTTCCTTGGGAACCAAGGCCTTGGGTATTTCAAAAATGTGTGGCTTCTTCGGATCCAGCTTCACCGGTTCGATTTCTTTCGGTTTCGGTGCTGGCGCTTTTGCCTTCATCGCCTTCGGCGGCGGGGGCGGCGGCGCCACGGGAACCTCCGTCACCGGCGACGAGAGCTCCACCATTCGCGCGTTCAGCGCCGTCTTCAATTGATCCGGATAAATCAGCGGAATCAGCACGCAAAAAATCAGCAAGCTAAGTTGAAACGCCGCGCTCACTCCGATTCGGTCCCACCGCGGTTTCGACTCTGGCAATAACGCAAGGCGGGCTGCAATCGGCTTCGTTCCAATGGCCGTCTTCCACGCGTCCGAATTCGGGTGTTGACGCCGGTTCGCGTCCAAGCCGACGCCCAACCGCGTCGCTTTTTTTGGTGGATCTGCAATCATCGTTGTCATCCGCGTGCCGCCTCAGGTAGTTTCGTTCTCGGGAACCTTGGACTTCTAGGTAGGCCTAGCGTTCCCAAGTTCGCCAGTTATTTAGAACGTGCGCTTTGCCAGTACTAGGGTACTGACGGGGCTGAGGGCGTCCGAATAGAACTTTCGTACTAGCGTCGCGAACTCGCTAATGGTCCCCCGGGCTCACGATGCGCGCACGGTCTGCTAACCCGGCGAGGCGGCTCTTGTTGCGGGGTTGGGTTTGCTCGCAACCTGTATAGCATACCGCATACTGGTTCCCTGGCACGTCTACTTTTGCGCACCGGGTCCTCTTGGCTGGATTAAACTCATAGATGCCCGGATTCCCCCCCCACGTTAGATGCGTTGAAATGGGGAAAGGGCAAGCGCTCGGACGCACCATGAAGGAAGACTCTCCACTTCGACCGCAATCGAATAAGCCCGCCAGCCTCGTCGCTGCGGCCCAGGCTCCTCGCGTGTCTCCCGCTCGTCTGGAATGGCTTTACACGGAGTCCAAAGCCGCGCGTTGGTATCTCTCCCAGGCCAGCTTCGCCGCGTGTCTAGAACGTTGCGCGGAAAAGCGCCTCGCCAGCGGGGCCCTCTCCCCGGATAAACTTGACGACCACCTCGCTTCTTTGCACCTTGAGGATCTGGCCCTCGCCACCGCCTGCATCGAAAATTGCGAAGCTGCTTGGGAGCATTTCTTCGCCGCGTATCGCGGCTACCTGCGTTCCGCCGCCGCCGCAATTCTGCGCTGCAGCTCCGCCTCCGCGAAAGCTTCAGAACTCGCCGATTCCGTATTCGCCGAGCTCTACGG
>JBARCY010000146.1:0-11266 GCA_049794595.1 Candidatus Acidiferrum sp. | reverse complement strand
GCCAGCGGAACGCCCACCTGCGAATGCGTCAGCTTCGCCGTTTCGTGCGGAATCTTGCGCGGCTCGCCCGCCGCTTCCGCCAGCAGTTGCGCCTGGCACGATCGGTCCATGGTGATGAACCACCACGCCGCTTCGTCCACATTCTGTCCGACGGTGAGCAAGCCGTGATTGCACAAAATCGCCGCCTTCTTCTCGCCCAGCTCCTTGGCGATGCGGTCGCCTTCGTCCGTCTCATAGACCACGCCGGTGTAATCCGAAAACACCGCGTGATCTTCGTAAAACGCGCAAGCATCCTGCGTCAGCGGATCGAGCAGCCGGCCCAGCGAAGACCATGCCTTTCCATTCAGCGAATGCGCGTGCGCCGCCGCAATCACGTCCGGACGCGCTTTATGAATCCGCGAATGAATCGCGAACGCCGCCAGATTCACTTCGCGCCCGCCTTCCACCACTTCTCCATGATCGTTCACCAGCAAAAGATCCGACACGCGAATCTGGCTGAAATGCATTCCAAACGGATTCACCCAGAAATGATCCAGCTTCTCCGGATCCCGCGCCGTGATGTGTCCCGCCACGCCTTCGTCGAATCCGCACTTCGAAAAAAGCCGGAACGCTCCCGCCAGCCTTTCTTTCCGGTGGCGCCGCTCCTCGGCAATCGTCGCGAAAACCGGCGGTCTCGGTATCCGTTCCATTCGCGTTTTTGTTTCAGGCATGATGTCCTCCCTGTTTCGTCGGGCTTGCTGCTGTTTGGCCTACTATATCGAATTCCAGCCAAATTTCCGGCTGAAATTCGGGCTGAAAATCCGGCTAAATTCCGGACCAAATCCCGGCCGATTATGGCGGCTGCTTCTCTTGCTTTCCGGTCTCGTGCGGTGCCGAGATGTTTCTTTCCCCGTCGCAGTCAGCTCCGCGATGCAAGCAAAAACAAAACGCCTCCGGTTTTGCCGGAGGCGTTTCAAGAATACTTGCCGAGAAAAATTCGTCCGGCGAATTACCGCTGATTCGGTTTCGCTGGCGGCTTGGGTGCGGGCTTGGCAGCCGCTGGAGCCGCGCCCGTCTTAACCGGATAGGCTTGATCGTAAAGGCGAATAATTTCCTGGGTGACGTCGATCTGGTCCGAAGCGTAGAGAATCGGCGAATTCTGGCCGGATGTATCCAGCACGATGCTGAAGCCGTTTTCGCGGGCGTAGCGGTCCAGAACATCAACCATTTTGCGCCCGATGCGCTCGAGGACCTCTTGTTGCGCCGCGCTCGCGTCTTCCTGGAAGTCGCTGCGGCGCCGATCGAGCCGCTGCGTGAGGCGCTGCCCTTCGGCGGTGAGACGCGCTTCTTCCTCCTGGCTCAGCTTGCCCTGGCCGGCCTGGAGCTTCTGCTGCAGATCGTTGATCTGCTTCGTCAGGGTGTCGATCTCGGCGGATCGCGGCGCAAACTGCGATTGCAACTCCGCGGACGCTTGCTTTCCCTCCGCGGTGTTCCCGATGGCGCCACGCAGATTGATAATGCCCACCAGCTTGCCGCCGGTTGCCGTGCCGGCCGCGGGTGCTGCCTGGGCCCAAGCCACGCTAGTGCCGATGATGCATGCCGCAGCCAGTGCAGCGGATCTCAATACCATTCTCAAATTCACTTTATTCTCCTTGTTATGGGTGCTTCCGGCTCTGCCGGAATCAACCGAAACCAAATTATTAGTACGTTTGAAACTACTTCCGACTCCCTGCGCGCTCTGCGGGCGCCACGCAAACTTCGCAGTATAGCCGAGCCTCTCATGCTGCTGCAATCGGAAACCGCCGCCTACAGCGCCCTTTTGGTCCTTCGTTTCCGCGTTCACGTCCTCTCGTCCTTGTTTCCACCAAGCTCGCTACCACTTTCCTCTCAAGCCCAGCGGCATACCTGGGCAAGCGCTATGCGCCCTGATTAGTTCGGCATCGCGAAGATCAGGAGACGATTGTTGGCTTGATCGACGATGACTGCAAGATTCGTGAATTGGTCGATGGCCACGCCAAACTGTGCGGATCCCGGCAGGCCGACTGTTTTAACCGTCTTCAACGGACTTGAAGTGGTGTCCACAATCGATGTAGTTTGCCCTGCCAAATTTGTCGTCAGGATCGCTCCGGTCTCCGGGTTGATTGCGAGAGCTGTTGGATTGATTCCCACGTTTACGGTATTGACGCCGCCCGAATCGGGATTGAACGAAGAGATGACGTTGCCGCCGCTCGAACTGGCGTAGAAAACGCCGGGATTCGCGGTGCCGGTGGCGACCGTGGGATCGAACACAATGCCAGTCGCCGGCGCAGTCACGCCGCCGGTCTGCTCCGTCTGACTCAGGATAGGTGTCGTAGCCCCAATGTCCACAGATTGCAACGCACCCTGGGGCGCGGAACCGCTGACAAGCTCCAAGGCAGTGACCACCGCAAGTCCCTGATTGTTGGTGCCGCGGTCTGGATCGATGGCTACGGCGGTCGGCTGTTGGAAGCCGCCGATACTCACCTCGGTACCAACGAGCGTGTTCACGGCAGCGCTCCCAAAGAGCAGACCTAGGTCTAACTCAGTGACGGTGTTCGAACCGGGGTTGGTAACAAGTGCGGCACCCGTTGCGTCGTTGATGGCGACACCGGTTGGATTCGTGCCGGTGGTTACGTCCGGAGAGGCGAGCGAACCGGTCACGAGATTGACGATGGAAGCAGTGCCCGCAGTGTAGTTGGCAACGACCGCCAGCCCGAAAGGCTGGCTCACGGCGATTCCTTGCGGACCGTCTCCCACGGCAATGGTGTTCAAGATTTTGCCGAAGTTGGGATTCTGGACGGTTTGCCCGCTGACTGAGGCCGTAGGATTAATATCCACCACGGAGATATCGTTGCAGCCGCTGTTGGAGACGACCGCGATGGGCGAGAAAGGCCCATTCGCGAGCTGGTCGGCAATGGCCACGGAACTAGGCTGCGTGCCGCCGACGCTCGCGCAGACCTGGGAAAGGTCGACGGCCTGAATCACAAAAAAGTCCGTTGCATTGGATTGCACACCGCTTCCGTTGATGACGTCAAGCGCGTAGCGATGCGGAAAGGACAAGAAGGAAGCAGGAATGGTGACGGTAAGTTGCCTGCTGTTTACAGGTGTGACGTTCGTCGAGGGAATGGCTGTACCATCCAGGCGAACTTGAGTCATGGCATCAAAGCCAGAGCCGAAGATCTGGACGTTACTCAGGTCTGTGGGGGACGTGAGCGTTCCCTGGGGGACGGTGGCGCCAGGAATGCCTCCGACCAAACCGAATCCTGAAGTGGGGCTAGGCACAACAATTTCGGATATTTGCGCCGGTTTAAGAGAATTAAAAGGATTGGGACAAGCGTTCGAAGCCTTGCAGGGGCCGAGATCGATGATGTCGATCTGACTGCTGCCAGACATGACAACGAAAGCCTGATTGGTTGCGGGATCGACGGCGAGGCCACCGAAAAGCTGAAGTTGTCCCGTGGTGCCGTTTGTGACAGTCAAGGTGGCCGTGCCGGTGCCAGCCAAGGTAGTCTGGGCGTTGAACGTGTTTTCGTCGGTCGGGTTCTGAGGATTTACAAGGCAAGGTGTGGGCTGCGAATCCAAATTGCAAGCGAAGGCATAGCGATGCTGGCTCACAGGATCGGAAATGGAGACCTGGTTCACCTTCGGGTTAGAGTTATAAGAAACGATGGCGTTCGAATAGGGCTGCCAAGCAACATTTGCAGTGCCTCCGAGCTCCTCCGAATTGGCGCAAGGGAGGGTGACCGTATAAAACGTGCAGGTGGCAGCAAAGGAGATCGAACTGATGGTTTGATCGAGATTATTGATCAAATTGATCTGCGAATTACTGGTCGCGTTGGGATCAGCAAGCGCGGCCGTATTGGTGATTGGATTTATGGCGATGCCTTGGGTGAAAGGAGAAAGACCGCCGAAAATGAGATTCGGAGAGCTAAAAAACACCTGGGAGGTGGTTCCGCTGGGGATCGTGACAGTGCCGCTGGATGTGGAATTTATGATGTAACTGAAGCTCGTGTCACTCAAGGCGGCCACGGTGTAAACGCCGTTGAAGTTGGCGGTGGTGCTATTGCTCGAAGTTCCGGGGCCAGGCACTCCGGAGATGAGCACGGTGCCGGAGTTGCCGGGGGTCAAGAAGGCCGACGTAGCAGTAGAACCCGCAGGGGGCGGCACCAGTGTGACGGTCACAATACCGGCGGCAAGAGTAAGCGACTCAATGGCGTCGGAAGTAGAAGCTTTGGTTACATTCACTCCTTGCAATTCGCCGGAACCACCAGGGCTAATAAAAGCAAGATGGCCGTGCGGGGCCATGGCAACCTGGGGATAGGGGCCGGTATTGAGTGTGACCTGGGCAAAGACGCAGGGGCCGGGATTCTTGGTGGCCGATGTATCGTTAATGCATCCAAACGGCGGCGCGGGACCCGAATTCAGATTAACGAGGAAACCGAGGTTGGCAGCGGTGGCAGCCGAAGTGGAAGAATACGCCACGACGGCCATGTTCGTATCGGAGTCCACACCAATCGAATAGGGCAGCGGAGCCGGAGAAACCTGGCCTTGAAGCACGTTGGAAAGATCCACTCTCAGGGCCGGTTGTGTGTTGGTGCCGCCGGGAATGGGAATGGGCAGAACGGCAACACTCTGATCGCCATAGTTGACCACGGCCACCGTATGCTTGTTGCGGTTCACGGAGATTCCCGTGGGAGTGTTGATAGTTACGCCTGAGTAGGTTGTGCTCGTGACCGTGCCGAGGGACGTGAGCGACGCCGTACCGATGCTATAGAACTGTATGGCATTCGAGCCTGTTTCGGCGACAACGAGTACTCCCAAGGTGGGATCAATATCGACCGCGCTTGGGTTGGTGCCTACGCCAGCGATAGTATTCACGAGGACAGGCGGATCCGTGGCATAACTCGGAAAAACGGCCAAATCCGTGACCGCCGGATTAACGGCAAACGCGGGTGGCGTCGAGTCGCTGGAAACCGAGAGAGGATAGAGACCGGGGAGAATTGAGTTAATAGCGCCGGCGGGCAATTGCACCTGAAGCTGCTTTGGATAAGACAAAGGCTGGTTCTGGCCGTTGCTAGCGCCAGGAAGCGTATTGCCCAGAAAGCTTGCCTGAGCAGGCTGGCCACCGACCCCGAAATAGCCCCCATCAATCGTCACTGGAATCGTAGCGGTCGAAGGCACAACGCCTTGGACCACGTCGTTCGGAGTTGAAGCGATAGCGGTGGGGCGAACTGGCAAGATATTGAAGGTAAAAACGCCGCCGGCGGATGTGGTTACGGGCTCACCGGGATCGGTGACGGTAACGGTGACCGCCCCCGGACTCGCCAGATCGGAAGCATCCAAGCGAATGCGCGCGCCGGTCGAAGCAGGATTCGTGACGGTGGATGTGGGAATGGGAAAGAGGACTTTAACTTGTCCACTGGCTGACAAAAACGTCGTGGTCCCACCTCCCGCGTAAGACAAGTGTATGAGGGAAGCCGAAGAAATGTTCGGGGCATTGAGGTAAATATCCCAATATTGCGCGGCTGCCGGGGCGATGGTCGGTGTAATTCCATTAAAGGTGATGGGTCCGCCTTGCGTGATGGTGATGGTACCCAAAGCAAAGCGTGTGGGGTCTTCCACGGAAGTTGCGACGACGGTGACATCCTGAGGGGTGGTGCTGGTGCTCGTAGGCGTGGTGTCCGTGGGGACAGCGGTGGGAGCGCTATAGACGCCATTCGCATCGATAGAGCCACATCCCGAGGCATTGCCGCTAACGGTGCAAGTGGGCAGAGGCGAGTACGCGTTGGGAGTCGTACTGGTGGTCGAACTGGGAACGGACTGAGTGAGCGTCCAAGTCACGCCCTGGCTTTTCAAGTCATTGGTCAAAATGGCAAAGAAGGGCTGCTTTTCGTTTGTAGGCACGGCGGCAGTCGTAGGATCAAGGGAGACGGTAATACCTGAGTCGATGAATAGGTCCAGGGTCTGGAACCCATGCTTGCTAGTGTCTCCAACGGATTGCACGGAGATGATGAGGGTCAGGCCGGGATACTTGGTGGGGTCGGGAAGGACCGATGGGGCAAGGAACGTGGCAGTGCCGGTGGTTTGCAGGTTGGAAAGGGTGCCGAGCGAGCCATCGGTTGGGCAGTTGGCCGCGTTGGTGGTGGTACTTGTGCCCGAAGAATTGGTGGTGGTTGTGGTGAACTGGCATGGTGTACCAGTCGGCAAGGTGGGTTCCCAGGTGACATCCAAGTTGGCCGGACCAACTACCGTTGCGGTGATGGTTGTCGACTGGCCTAGAATGAGGGTGTTGCCGACAGAGGAAGTAAGGGATACAGAGGTGACGGTCGCGCTGCTGCCGCTCCCGCATCCGGTAAGGAATAAGCATGGCAGCAGGCCCGCCAGCGTTAGACAGCTGAAAATCTTCCACAACTTCATTGCCCTAGCCTCCCGAAGTTCATGCGGGCCGCAACTTCCGCAGCCACGCCGGTCTCATTTTCCCGAGACAAATCCAATTTCTCTTCCGCTCCCGCGCACCTAGAACGTTTTGCCGACGGTGAATCGAAATGTCGTCTTGGGCTCGAAGTAGTTCAAACGCCCGGGATTATTCAAGAAACCCAATTGCGGCTGAATTTCGTTTTCCCAGAGATTCGGGACCAAGCCGTCGAGAGTGTTCTTCCAATTCGTTAGCGTGCTCTGTTCGATGAACGGATTAGGAGCAGCAATCTGCGAATACAGCCTGTTTACGTTATAGGCGTAATAAATCCGGAAAGGCGCCTGGATGATCGGGATATTGATGCCAAATTCGATGCCGGCCGAGTCCCTAATCCTGAAATTCGTTCCCGGATAAATGCTCAGAGTCTTGGCAAGCGTCGCGTCTGGAAAATTGGCCAAGATGTTTGCAGTGCCGGTGGGATCGAGGTGCAGAGCGCTCTGGTTCAGAATTCCATCCGTTCCAATGTCGTTAAAGAAAGACATGGTGGCGTAGTGGCCGACGATAGGAATGCGATATTCGACGTTGCCGTACGTCTGATAATCGCCACCAGGCAATGTAGCGGTGTAGACCAAAACTGGTATGGTGAAGGATCTTATAGCTCCGCCGGAAAGCGGGTCGTGATAGAAGAGGGTTTGATCAGTGACCGTGGGAATAAAAACGACCGGCGAGATGGAGCGAATATCAAACCCGCGAATGTCTTGTTCGCCGCCCATATAGAACCGGTTGAAGGGGGGGACTTCCTTGTCGCCGTAGCCGGTAATCCAGGAAGTGGAGAAGTGCAAGCCGATGGCATTGCGGCGGTGGTAGACGGGGTGGAAATATTTGATGTCGAAGACATTGGTAATGGTATTGACATTGCCGCCCAAAGGTCCACCCACGAGGGAGACCGAGTAATAGAAGCTTTTGCCCTTGGTGGCGTTAATCGGATTATCAATGGTGTTGTAGGTGACCGAAGGCGTAAGGGAGCTGGAGATGATGCCATTCAGGGCGCTGGGGCCAGCGATGCTGCGGAATTGCAGTTGCTCGAAGAGCAAAGAAGAGGCTTGATTGAACGCTTGGATATTTGTGCGAGTCAGGCCATAGGCGAGGCCGAATCTGGCGAAGGAGAAGCGCTTCGCCGGATAGCTGGCGAAGGCGGTAAAGCCGGTGCTGTTCTGATTGTAATTCTGGACGTATTGCGGATTGATGCTGACTTGCTGGTTAAGAAGGATAGCTTCCTGCTTGGCCTGGTCAAAGTTGTACTTGCTCGTGAAGACGGTGATTCCGGTGGTGATGGGACGGTCGAAAAGATAAGGCTCAGTGAAACCGAATTGCACGGTGCGCTGGAACTCGCCCAATTGGGCGGAGAGGGTAAGCGTTTCGCCCAAGCCGAGGAAGTTGTTGGTCTGGTAGGTTAGGCCGATGAAACCGCCGGCCAGACCGCTGACGCCGCCCTGAAGGCCGATGGACTGCTTGCCCTTCTCTTTGAGCTTGAGGTTTATGTCGACGGTGCCTTCCTTGGTGTTCTTCTGGAGCTCGACGGCTTTATCGGCGTCGATTTTGTCGAAATAATTGAGCTGATTGAGGCGCAGGATACTGATGTCCCAATAGCGTTTGTTGAAGAGCTGACCCTCGTCGATGAGCAGCTCGCGGCGGATGACTTTGTCGCGGGTGGTGGTGTTGCCACTGAAATTGATGCGGCGGACGTAGTATTGCTTTTCTTCGTCGAAGCGGAGAGTGAGATTGATTTTCTTCGCGGCGTCATCGATGTCGAAATCGGGCTCGGCGGTGAAATCGATGAAGCCGTACTGGCCGTAGGCATCGGTGTAATTCTTGAGGGCTTTGCGGAGCTTGTCGACGTTAAAGACGTCGCCGTCCTTCAAGGGGAAGAGAGACTTGAGGGGATCGACTTTTAGTGACAAGGCTTTATCGGGGTCTGAGCTGACGATCTTGAGGGTCCCCATCCGATACTGCGCGCCTTCTTCGATCTTGATGGTGATGTTGACGGCTTTACCGGTGTGCGGCTTCAAGCCGGGAAGCGGAACGCCGCCGTGGTGGACATCCACATTCTCGAGAATCGGTCCGTTTCCAGCGCACACGACGCGGAAGTAACCGTTGTTCTGGTACAAGCCGCGGCAGCCTACTTCGAGATCTTCATTCAACTTTTCGCGGTCATAGGTCTTGGATAAAACGGGGATGTCCCAGAAATACAGAGGAATACCATAGGGGCGGTCGTTCTTCATCGCGCGGATGAGCTTGCGATCGCTGAAGGCGTGGTTGCCGACAAATTTGATGGTGCCGACTTTTACCTTGGGTCCTTCATCGATCTTGAAGATCAAGATGACCGCGTTGCTGGAGGCAATGCGTTCGTATTGCGGAGTCACGGTAGCAAACTGGCGGCCGTGCTCGCCGAGCAACTCCTTGAGGACTACTTCGGCTTTTTTGATTTTGGTGGGATCAAAAGGGCTTTCCACGGAGAGGCCGACTTTGCGGTCCTTGAAGCGGTCAAGGATGTCGGATTCGGAAATCGAGTGGATGCCATCGTACCGAATGCGGCGAATTATGGGGCGCTCTTTGACATCGAAAATGATGATCTTGGCGTTGGGGCGATCCGGGGAATCCTCGACGCGCAGCTTTACGTCTTCGAAGAATTGCGTGTTCCACAGCGCTTGAAAATCGCGTCGCAGGGTTTCGTCGTTATAAGGATCGCCTTCGCGGCTGAAAATGCGGGCTTTGAGGGTGTCGCTGCGAATTCTGCGGTTGCCGATAAATTCGATGCGCTCGATGACGGACTGGGGCTGGCCATTGGCGGCGGGTTGGGCGGGCTGTTGCGAATCTTGAGATTGTGGAGCTGGAGGCGTTTCTTCCTTGGGAGATTCCGAGGGTGTACGCAAGAATCCCCGATCCGCGGATGTGGAATCCGAGGAAAGAAGGGTTGTTGGCGTTGCAGCCAGCGAACCGGACGCGAGCAATAGAAAAAACGCCGCGATCCAGGTGCACCGAAACGCCAAAACGGCAAATGGCGAACAGACTTTCCTACGAGCGGCCTGTGAGGTCATCAAGGCCGCGCCCCCGAAGCACAAGTTGTTGTTCTCCCGCCGAACCCGGTGTGGGCCGGTCGATTGCTGACCTCGACCTGGTCGAAGTCTCCCGTGCGTTGTGTCAGATTCGCTAGTGGATAACCGGGGTTGCCTCAACCAGGGGACGGAATGCCAAAGCTTCTCCGGCGACGTAAATCTGCAGCGTCGCAGGCCTTTGGATACCACCCTGGATGAGCGCCTCCGAGAGCGGATCCTCCACATACTTTTGGAGAGCCCGACGGAGCGGCCGCGCCCCATAGTTGCGGTCGGCACACGTTTTCTCGAGGATCCACTGGCGTGCTTCCGGCGAGAGCACGATCTGCACCTGCCGGTGGATCAGCGTGTCGTTCAGCTGGCCCACGAGCAGGTCGATGATGCGGAGCAAGTCTTCGTCGCCGAGCGCGTTGAAAATAATCACTTCGTCCAAGCGGTTGAGAAACTCCGGATTGAACGCGCGTTTTACTTCGTTCATCACCATTTCTTCGATGGATTTCTGGCTGGCTTCATCGGCACCCGACTGGAAGCCGATGGAGGTGCGCCTCTGCAAATGCCGCGCGCCGAGATTGGAAGTCATGATGATGATGGTATTGCGGAAATCCACGGTGTTGCCGAGACCATCCGTCAATTGCCCGTCTTCAAACACCTGGAGAAGAATGTTGAAAACGTCCGGATGGGCCTTCTCGATTTCATCCAAAAGGATGACCGAGTAAGGCGTCCGGCGGACCCGCTCCGTCAACTGCCCGCCCTCTTCATAGCCCACGTACCCTGGAGGCGCGCCGATGAGCTTCGAAACGGAGTGCTTCTCCATGAACTCCGACATATCGAAGCGTACCAACGACTTCTCCGAACCAAACAGAAATTCCGCGAGGCGGCGGGCGACTTCGGTTTTGCCGACGCCCGTTGGCCCGAGGAAGAAGAAGCAGCCTACTGGGCGCAACGGCGATTTGAGGCCGGCGCGGCTGCGGCGAATGGCGCGAGCGAGGGCAGTGATGGCTTTGTCCTGGCTGATAACGCGCTTGTGGAGTTCAGGCTCGATGCGCAGGAGCTTTTGCTGCTCATCTTCTTTAATGGAAGTGACGCCGATGCCGGTCCAGCGGGAGACGACTTCTTCGATGTCCTCGCGGGAGACGATGCCGGTGCAGGCGTCGTCGAGCTTGTAGCGTTCGCGAAGAGTGCGCAGATTTTCTTTTTCCTTGCGCTCTTCTTCGGAATAGAAACGCGCCTTCTCGAATTCATGCTGGGCGATGGCGGTTTCCATGCGGTGGGTGATGAATTTCACGCGCTTCTGGACTTCGCCAACTTCTTCGGGAACGGTGGCCTGTCGGAGCTTGACGCGGGCGCCGGCTTCGTCAATCAAATCGATGGCTTTATCGGGAAGGAAGCGGTCTGGTATGTAGCGATTGGAAAGATAGACGGAGTAGCGCAGGGCTTCATCGGTGTAGCTGACGGCGTGGAATTTTTCGTAGCGCTCGCGCACGCCCTGGATCACTTGGATGGCTTCTTCTTCGTTCGGTGCGGGAACTTTGACGGACTGGAAGCGGCGCTCGAGAGAGCGGTCTTTTTCAACGGATTTGCGATACTCGCCGGGAGTCGTTGCGCCGATGCATTGAATCTCCCCGCGAGAAAGTGCAGGCTTTAAGATATTCGCCGCGTCGAGTGAACCTTCCGCGGAGCCGGCGCCGACCAGAGTGTGCAATTCGTCGATGAAGACGATCGAGTTCTGGCTCTCCATCAA
>JBARCY010000145.1:0-3733 GCA_049794595.1 Candidatus Acidiferrum sp. | reverse complement strand
ATGTTGCGGATGCGATTTCATCGATGTTCAGAGTGGATGTATTGCTGGCGAGGATGGCCCCAGGTTTGCACACGCGGTCGAGCTCGCCGAAGACCTCTTTCTTCAGCGCCATGCCTTCAAAAACAGCTTCGATCACCATGTCCGCATTTGCGAATGAATCGTACGCCAGCGTCGGTTGAATCAGCTTGAGGCGTTCGTCCACGAAGGCTTGCGTGAAGCGGCCCCGCTTGACGGACGTCGCATAATTTTTTTGAATGTTCGCGAGGCCCCGGTCGAGCGCGGTCTGATCGGCTTCCTTCAAAAGAACAGGAATGCCCGCATTTGCAAACACCATGGCGATGCCGCCGCCCATCGTGCCCGCGCCAACGACGGCGGCTGTAATTACGGGAATGAGCTGAGTGTCCTTCGGAATGTCAGGAATTTTGGCAACTTCGCGTTCGCCAAAGAAAACATGGATGAGCGCTTTTGATTGATCGGAGAACAGGCAATCCATAAAAAGCTTGCGCTCGAATTTGCAACCTTCTTCGAACGGAAGTTTTGTGGCGGCTTCAACGGCGTCAATAGCGGCTTGAGGCGCGATCATGCCCCGCTGTTTTTTGCGGGCGTTCTCCCGGGCAGCAGCGAAGATGGGACCGTTCTGTTCCGCGGAGCCGAGCTTTTCGTTTCGCTCGCGTGTTCTGCGCACCGGCTTATCGGCGATTTCGCGCGCAAACGCGGTGGCACCCGTCAGCAAATCGCCTTCGATGAGGCGGTCGAGGATGCCGAACTTCAGAGCGTCTGCTGCTTTAATTGGGTTGCCATCCACGCACATTTCCACGGCTTTGGCCACGCCAGCGAGCCGAGGCAAACGCTGGGTGCCGACTGCGCCGGGGATGAGACCGAGCTTTACCTCGGGCTGGCCCACTTGCGCGCTGGGCACGGCAACCCGATAGTGGCCAGACATGGCGACTTCCAGGCCACCGCCAAAGGCGCTTCCATGAATCGCCATGACAATTGGTTTGCGAGAATCTTCGATTTTCAAAAGGAGCGATGGCAACTCTAGCGCGCCGCCGGACTTCCCGGAGGTGATCTTGCCGAACTCCTTGATGTCCGCTCCAGCTATAAATGTCTTTCCGCCGCCGATTAGAACCCCGGCTTGAACAGTATCGTCTTTGTCGATCTGTTCGATGGCGTCGGCGATGCCTTCTGGCACGCCAGGGCTTAGCGCGTTCACGGGGGGATTGTTGATGGTAATGACGGCAATGCCGTTGTCTTTCGTAAGTTGAACCAGGTCGCTCATGTGCGCTGAATTCCTCTCTTGCTCGTTCTTACTACGCGTTTAGAAGCAAATCCTTTTCGATTCCACTGCTTGATACGGTGATTCGCTAAACCAGCCTGTGGGCCTCGTACTGGAAAATACTAAATGTGGGAGTCTACGCCAAGCGCGAATTGCGTTTGTCCGATATTCGCGTGGTTCGCTGAAGATATCGCAATCCCCCAGTTGAAGTACCGTTCAAGAATCAGCCGCGCTTCCTGCAAGACGCGGCTCTTCGCGCACAAAACTTCTGCTGTGCCGTTCGGAGCCCCCGAGAAGAAGAACGGTAAGCGTAAGGATAGTCACAATTTCAAAACCAGCGATAGCCCACTGGTAGCCGACGCGATCGCGCAACGCGTACTCGATAGAATTCGTAGGGGAGGCGAGAAGAATTCCCAATTGATAGGTAAGCCCGGGCATCAATCCGCGCGTAGCGTCCGCGGACAATTCATTGAGATGCACTGGAATGACGCCCCACGCGCCTTGCACTCCTGCCTGCATCAGGAACGCGCCGATGACCAGAACAACCAGATTCCCGCCAAACGCCCACAGCGGAATCATGACCAGCGACAATCCCAAGGCCGCGATCATGCCCTTGCGCCGGCCCGCGGTCTGCGAGAGATGTCCAAAAAGAATGGCACCGACGATGGCGCCGATGTTGTAAATGATCGCGATATTGGCGCGCATCGCAGCCGAAGCGTGATGGACCTCCTGCAAGAAATCCGGATACAAATCCTGCGTCCCGTGGGAAAGGAACATCATGAAAGTCATCAGCACAATGAGATAGAGGAAGCGCTTCCACTCGGCTGCCGCGATGCGCAAGACCTGGCCGGTGCTGGCCACCCGGTGTTGTTTCCAGGCTTCTGATTCCGGAACTTTGGTGCGGATGTAGAGCGCGAGCAGCGCGGGCACCGCGCCAATCCAAAACATGGGCCGCCAGCCCCAAACCGGCAGGAGAAACCGCGCTGCCAAGGCGGCCAGCAGATAACCGATTGAATAGCCACATTGCAAAATTCCGCTGAGCATTCCGCGCCAGCGCACCGGCGCGGCCTCCATCGCGAGCGAGGCTCCTACACCCCACTCGCCGCCCATCCCGATGCCGAAAAGGGCCCTCATCACCAGGAAAAAAGTGAAGTTCGGCGAAAAGCCGCAGAGCAGCTCGATAATAGAAAAATAAATGACATTGGCCATCAGTGGAATGCGGCGGCCATAACGGTCCGCCAGCAATCCGAAAATCAGGGCTCCAACCGGGCGCATGGCCAATGTTGCCGCCAGCGTGCGCACGATTTCGCTTTTGGAAACCCCGAATTGATGCGCGAGGGTATCGATCAGGAAAACGACGACGAAAAAATCAAAAGCGTCGAGCGTCCAGCCGAAGAAACCGGCCAGAACGGCGTGACGAGCGTTTGCTTTGGAATCAGTGGTTTGGTCCATTACACGCACGCGATTGGCGTTCTCCATCCCAGCGCTGACGGGCTTTCATTGTAATCAAAGTCTACGCATGTCTTTCGCTTGCAAGTTCGCCGCGTTTTGACGCTAGGCCGGCAGCGGTTGTCCACGCGTCTCCGCTCCGAACGGAATCAACAAAAGTCCGACGGCGAATGCCACTGCCGTTGTTGCCACGGGAATTCCGAGCGAACCGTATCGCTGCACTCCATTTCCGACGAGAAATGTGATGGCCGCTCCGCCAAAACGCGCAAACGATGTCGAGAAAGCGAAAGCGCTTGCCCGGCATTCCGTGGGATATTGTTCCGGCAACCAAAGTGTGTAGACCGCAAAGTTCGCCCCGCCAAATCCTAGAAAAAACAAGCAGACGAAAAACCACGGAAGCGCGGACGGCCCGAGATAGAAAACCTTCCCGAACGTGAGCGCGATGAACACCATCATTAACGCAAAGAAAAAACTCAGCGCACCGCGCCGGCCAAGCCGTTCAGCAAGCCAGGGCATCGCCAGACATCCCAAAATCGTGGCCAACGCGACGAGCATAGCGCCGCCCGAAGCAAGCTGGGCAGCTTGAGAGCCAGTGCGGCCCGTGACTTCCGCAAGCGCAGTGACCGCAGCGGGGACGTACACAGTTCCCGCCCAAAGTCCGCTCACCGAAGCGAGCATGAAGAGTGAGTTCAAAATGGTTCGACGGCGCAGAGCGGGTGAAAAGAGCGCGGCGAAAGGGCGATAAATCCGCCAGGAACGAACCACGTCTACTTTGTTGGACCAGCGCGCTGGTTCGGTGACGCCATGACGCACCCATGCGAGCAAGAGCGCCGGCAAGCCTCCGACGGCAAACATCACGCGCCAGCCATAGTGGCTGCCAATCGCATAATTGGCGATGGCTGCAAGGAAAATGCCGACGTAATAGCCCGTGTGCATGTAGCCTGCTCCGACGCGGCGACGGCTTTCCGGCCACTCCTCCGCGATGAACGTGCCGCCCATGGCCCATTC
>JBARCY010000144.1:0-5197 GCA_049794595.1 Candidatus Acidiferrum sp. | reverse complement strand
CCGAGGCAATGACGGGAATTTTAACTGCATCGACAATTTGCGGGACGAGCGAAATCGTGCCAACCATCGCGGCGCTGAAATCTCCGATAAAGGTGCCACGATGACCGCCCGCTTCACTTCCTTGCGCAACTACTGCGTCCACGCCAGCTTTTTCCAGCGCGATTGCCTCTTCGACATGTGTCGCCGTACCAATCAAGAATAAGCCGCGACGTTTGATTGCTTCGATAGCTTCCACAGGCAAAATCCCGAAGGTAAAACTGAACGCGGATGCATCTGTTTCCAGGGCCGCAACGAGCTGGTCTGAAAAAGAATTGGCGATGGGAGCCGGAGCGGAGGGGGCGGGCAAGCCAAGCTCTGCGAAGAACGCCGTGACGCGTTGCACGGCAGCTTGCGGATTTGCGATCGGATCGGGCTGGGGAAGCGGAGCAAACAAGTTTATTCCGAACGGCCTCATTGTTTTCTGTCGAACGGCACGCCCAAGCTCGATGATCTGTGCTGGCGTACTGTACGCAGCTCCGACGAAGCCCATGGCGCCGGCGTTGCCAACGGCGGCGACAAGATCGGGGGTGTCGCCTCCTCCGGCCAAGGGCGCCTGGATTACGGGATGCTCGATCTTTAGGCGCTTCGTCAAGACTGTCTCAATCCCCATGCTTGCCTCCGGAGCGGCAACGAAATTCGCGCTAATGCAGGCCCCCGCCTTATGATGTCGAAGGTGCTGGCAGCGTTACAGGGCCGAGTTGTCTGTCGATGAGGAGTTGCAATCTGAAAAGCGTAATTGTCGGGACGGCTGGGCACATTGATCACGGCAAATCCGCGCTCGTCGAGGCGCTGACGGGAACGCATCCGGACCGGCTCGCGGAAGAGAAACGGCGTGGGATCACGATCGATCTTGGGTTTGCGTTTCTCGAAGAGGACGGCGTGCGATTCGGTTTTGTGGATGTGCCGGGGCACGAACGGTTTGTGAGTAACATGCTGGCCGGGGCGGCGGGGATCGATTTGGTGCTGCTGGTGATTGCGGCGGATGAATCGATCAAGCCGCAGACGCGGGAACATTTCGACATTTGCAGATTGCTGGGAATTACGCGCGGCGTGGTGGCGCTAACGAAAAGCGATTTGGTGGATGCGGACATGCTCGGCTTGGCGCGGCTCGAAGTCGAAGAGTATCTGCGGGGATCGTTTCTCGAACGAGCGCCGATTGTTGAAGTGAGCTCGAAGACTGGAGCGGGGCTGGCAGAATTGAAGAAGGGGCTGAACGTGGTCGCTTCCGAACTTCCTGGGAAGAATGCGACGCGCCATTTCCGGCTGCCCATCGACCGGGCGTTTGCGATGAAAGGATTTGGGACGGTAGTCACGGGAACACTCATTTCGGGAAGCGTCGGCGCGGAAGACGAAGTCGAACTGTTTCCAGGTGGAAAGCGGCTGCGCGTTCGCGGCGTGCACTCGGGCGGGAAGCCTGTTGAGCGGGCCATCGCGGGACAGCGAACGGCCGTAAATCTTGCTGGAATCGATCATGCTGATGTTCAGCGCGGAATGGCGCTGGCGACGCCGGGACTTTTTCGCACGACACGACGCGTGGATGTGCGGCTTACGCTGCTGCCTTCGGCGCGCAAGCTGAAGCATCGCGCGCGAGTACATTTTCATGCGGGGACGGCCGAGACGATCGCGGAGATTCTTCAATATGGCGAAAACGTGCTTGCGCCCGGTCAGAGCGCGCTGGCGCATTTGAGGCTGCAGGACGACGTGCTGCTGTTGCCCGGCGACCGGTTCATCGTGAGGCAATTTTCGCCGGTGATCACGTTTGGCGGAGGCGTGGTGCTGGATCCTCTGGCGAGGCGGCCGACGTTGCGAGATACGGGCCGCGCGGCGTTTCTCGCAACGCTCGAAAGCGGAAAGCACGAAGAGATATTGGCAGCGATGACGGAACGTGCATTATTGGGACTGGCACTGGAAGAGATTGCGGCGCGCACGGGCTGGTCCGGTCAGGAGATCCGGAAAACATCGCAGGGCCTAGCCTCTGGCAACGAGGTAAAGATCGTATCGGCCGAGCCATTGATTTTATTGGGCCGGAAGGCGTTCGACGAAGTACGGCGCAAAATCGTCGAAAGAGTGGAACGCTTTCACAAAGAAAATCCGTTGTCGCCAGGAATCGCAAGAGAAGATTTGCGCGCGAGCCTGGGAAAACGCGTGCGAGAGGAAATCTTTCGCGCGGCGCTAGATGAGCTCGCTGCTGAGAAGAAACTGGATGCGCAAGGCGAACTCGTGAAACGAGCTGGCGCGGAGATTGCGCTGCAGCCGGAGGAGGCGCGCGCAAAGGAACAGATTGAGAAGGCGTTCTCTGATGCAGGCTTGGCAGTGCCATCGGTGAAAGAAGTGCTGGCGAAACTTTCGGTCGAAGCGAAGCGCGCCGAGAAGTTGCTGCAAATTTTGTTACGGGAGAAAAGCCTCGTTCGCGTGAGTCCGGAACTCATTTTTCACCGTGATACGCTGGCTCAGCTAAAGCGCCAGCTTGCTGCATTTAAGAAAGATAACGGCGAGCGAATTACCGTGCCGATTTTTAAGGACCTGACCGGGATTACCCGCAAGTATGCCATCCCTTTGCTCGAATACCTGGACCGGGAACGGGTGACGCGCCGGGCCGGGGACGAGCGTGTTATACTTTAGTTTCCTGCCGGTAATCACTGCCTGGTTTTGCAGCAGCGTGGTAAGGTGTGGTTGGCAGGCGTAGGAGGCGATATGGAATTCCCAATGCACTGGCTGATCATCGCGGTCATCGTGCTGGTTTTGTTCGGCGGACGAAAGATACCCGAACTGATGCGCGGTCTTGGCGAAGGCGTGCGCGGATTCAAAGAGGGCATGTCCGGGGCGTCGCACGCGCAGTCCACGCCTCCTCCTGCGCAGGCAGCAGCTCCTGCCGAAAAGCCCGCGGAAGAAAAGAAAGCCTAAGAACGGTTTTTGGCAGACAGGTCATCTAGATACTTTTTTTGAGGCGCTCCTTGAAAGAGCGCCTTTTGTTTTCAGACCGCATGTATTTCTCTCCGGGCAACTCACTGACCTTCCGAATTGACTCCGCAAAGCAGATTGACGTTATTTGAGTGCAGCGCTAGAGTTTGGATTAGCGCGAAGGGCGCATCCAGTCCGCGGAAAGGGCCGTGCCCACCTTCGGTATTCGAGCAAGGTTACGAACCTTCTTTCAGCCTAATTCGGGCGGACTCCAGGCGCAATTACGAAAGGAAGGTCGTAATGGAAGCCAAGCCGCTAGCAGTTCGCCCGAGCCTCGAGCAATACAAGAAACAAGCCAAAGATCTCGTTAAAGTTTTTCGAGCAGCGCAATCCGGCAAGTCCCGCTATTCCGAAGTAATCCGGCGAGTCAGAAAACACCATCCGCGTTTCGCCAAACTTTCGGACGGTGAGATCGGCAGCGTAAAATTCTGCCTTGCCGATGCGCAATTCGTCATCGCGCGTGAGCACGGATTCGAGAGCTGGCCGATGTTTGCCAAGCAAGTCGAAGCCATGGCGCAAGCGAATTTTGCAGCTTCCGCGAGCGATCCCGTGGCGGCGTTCATCGTGGAAGCATGCGTTCCGCGGGATGCGTGGCACAGCTCGGGTACGCTGGAGCGCGCGGAAGCAATTCTGGCAGCACATCCCGAAGTTGCGAGCAGCAGCATCCATTCGGCGGCCATTCTTGGGGACGGAGCGGGCGTGCGGCGATTTCTCGCGGCCGATGCGCGCAACGCCACCGCAACAGGCGGACCGCATCGTTGGGATGCACTCACGCACCTGTGTTTTTCCAGATATTTGCGGCTGGATCGCGCGAGGTCCGACGGCTTTGTCGCGGCCGCGACAGCGCTCTTGGATGCAGGCGCGAGCGCGAATACCGGTTGGTACGAGAGGATCGACCACCCCAACCCTCGACCTACGTTTGAGAGCGCGATCTACGGCGCGGCTGGACTCGCGCAGCATCCAGAATTGACGCGCCTGCTGCTCGAGCGGGGCGCCGATCCGAACGACGAAGAGACTCCTTATCACGTGCCGGAAACGTACGACAACACGGTGATGAAGATTCTGGTGGAGAGCGGCAAGTTGAATGGCACAAGCTTGACGACCATACTGCTGCGCAAAACCGACTGGCACGACTACCCAGGAATCAAATGGCTGTTAGAGCATGGGGCCGACCCGAATCAAGCGACGCGATGGGGGCGGACGGCGTTTCACCACGCTATGCTGCGCGACAACAGCCCTGAAATTCTCGGACTGCTTTTGGAGCATGGCGCGGACCCCACGCTTTTTGCCGAGAGGCCTGACCTCCGGCAACCTGCCGGCCGAGCGATGTCGGGAGTGGCGATGGCGGCGCGAAGAGGGCGCGGCGATTTGCTGGAGTTGCTGGAACGGCGGGGCCCTGTGATTGAGCTGCAGGGAGTGGAACAACTCATCGCTGCATGCGCGAGGAATGATTCTGCGAAGGTTCGGTCTATCGCGGAGCAAAAGCCCGAATTGGTTCATGAACTTTTGGCGCAGGGAGGCAAGCTGCTCGCGGAATTTGCGGGCATCGGGAATGCGGAAGGCGTTCGACAATTGCTTGACCTCGGTGTTGACGTGAATGCGGTCACCGAAGAGGGCGATCCCTACTTTGATGTAGCGAAAAACAGCACGGCGCTGCACTCGGCGGCGTGGCGCGCGCGGCATTCGACCGTGAAATTCCTTATCGAGCGCGGAGCGGCGGTGGATGCCCTCGATGGAAAGAGCCGCACGGCGCTGGGGCTGGCGGTGCGGACCTGCGTGGACTCGTACTGGAAACAGCGGCGCACTCCCGAGTCCGTGGAGGCGCTGCTCAAGGCGGGAGCGTCCGTTCGCCGCGTCGAGTTTCCTTCGGGATATTCCGAAGTTGATGAATTATTGAAGGCGCACGGAGCGACTGCGACGGAATGAGGCCCGTGGGCAGCCCAGCTTGGTCATTGAGGTCGAAGTAGTCGTCACCACCCCCAGGTTTTTTGTAAACGATGAATCTAAAGAACTTAGAAATCTTGTAAGTTGTTTAGAATCAGCGGATACAGGCTGTCCTGTAAGTGTTGCTGGCTCTGTTGACATCCTCGGCACAAGTTGGATATCGAGGAGTCGACAGGGAGGGGCGAGAGGTGTTTTCTGATGGGACAGGAGGGACGATGCCCGAGGTTGGTCTCCTGCCCATTGCTCGTGTGGC
>JBARCY010000143.1:0-3882 GCA_049794595.1 Candidatus Acidiferrum sp. | reverse complement strand
CGTGCGGCAATTGCCCGAGCCAGAAAGGATGTAGTGGATGGCTTCTTCCTCTTCCATGCGAACTTTCGTGATCGTGTCGCCATCGTCTTTTTTGGTGTAAATGCCGGGATAGTCGTAGATTTCGTATTTGGTATTGCCGCCGATTTCGTCCACGGTCTTGACGTTGGCCATCAACGAGGTGTTGGGCGTCTGAAAATTGTAGTCAGTGAGAGCGTACTTTCCGGGCTCGAGTTCCTGTTCGGCGCCCCAGGTATGTACGAGATCTTCGTTGGCATGCGTAGTGCCGGGGTTGTAGTCGAAGCGAACTTTATATTGGACGGGACAATTTTTGTGAACCTGCGGCTTATCGGCAAAGATGAGCTTGTGCGAGCTCTCCTCGTGCTCGAAGAAATAAAAAATGCCGTACTCTTCCATCAAGCGGGAAACGAAATTGAAAGCGGTCTCGCGGTACTGGACGACATATTCGCGCTGCGGATAGGTGGCCTGCGTTCGGTCCTGAAAATCCTGAAAGCCGTGATCCTGAAAAACTTTCTTGATGATTTCCGGAATGGTCTTCTGCTGGAAAATCTGGCAATCGGCGGTTCGCGTTAGAAACCAGGTCCAGGGAACAATTTCCGCATGATAATGGGAAAAACTGTCGTCGCGGCCGGCGCAAGAAAAGCGGCTAACGAAGCCGTTCCAGTAGCGCTTTTTATCCGTGGAAAGCTGAAGAGAGATGGTCACCGGTTTGCCAATGATGTCCTTGAAGGCGATGGAATGATTTTCGGAAAGAAATTCCGCGGAGAACTGGAAGAGTTGTGAAACCCCCTCGCTGCCGTTGAAGCCGTGGAGAAGCAGTACGTCAGCGCCGAGAGGCGTTTGGATCGAGATGATCCGCTTATCCTGCGTGTAAGCCATCGTTATCGCTCCCGTTTCCCGGCTTTTGCTTCCAGTATGCCCGTCGCTTCCACGGCTCGTGATTCTGGTCGAAATCCCGGTCGATCCCCAACTTCATGCGTGCTCCAGCGAGGAAGCCGGGACCCAATCTTTCGGCGGCCCCTTCTGCTTGTAATGCATGATTTGAATATGAATGCCCTGCTTCAAGTAGCCCCGCTGCATCATCTCGTCGCGGTCACGCGGAAGAAGATGGACGCATCCGTGAGATTGGCCAACGAGAGCCAGAATCACGTCGCGGTCCACCGGCGCTCTGTAAAAAGCTTCGTCTTCTGGCGTGGTGTGCACGTAATAAGGGGTCCGTTTTCCAAGGCGCATCAGATTCCAGGACCATTCGCCAAAGTCATTCCTAATCCACGTAGGCCGGAGCGAGCCATCCTGTCGGTAGGCATACTTGCGAAAATCCGACTTGTCCTCTTCGGTGATCACGGCAGGCTCGCCATCGCGCTGACTGAATTGTTTCGTGGCTTCCGTCCATACTCCGTGTGGTCCATCCGCCTTTTTCCAGTGGCCGTGGTCGAGAAATTCGACATACCCGTCACTGCCAGCGCGCAATGGAGCGCCGTAGGGGATGGAGGAATTCGGCCAGCCCATGGTCGTATGGTGTTCCTGGCGACCAAGAATGTATAACCCCGGGGGAGTATAGCCTGCGCGATGCCCACCCGAGTCCTTGTGTCCCTTCCCTGGAGGTGGCCCGCCAGCGGCCTCGTAGCTCTCGCCTCTGCCGCCCATGACATAAATGCGTCCTAGAGCGGTCACCTCTTTGAATTTGGCCAACTCGAATCTAACGCCCTTGCGCGAGACCACGAAGCTTCTGGTGGACTGAAAGGGATAGAGGACAAGATGGATTTGATGATGATGATGATGGTGAGGATGCCGCAGGCCGAAACCAATGGAGCCGGCAAGGCGAGTTCCGCCCTGCTCATCGAAGCTCGGGTCAACGCGGCCGCGATGTCCCGCAGGGCGCGCCGATCTGTATTGTTGTGGCTGATGCGAGGCCACGGCCATCTCCTTTCCGCGCGGCTATTCTAAACCATGCCTGTGTCTAGCATCCGGGAATCCTCGCTTTCGGCGATGCGTGCTGGTTCTTCAGGCATAGCGGAAGGAACCGCTGGAATCGACGGAAACGTGGATGGCCGCGGGCTTTTGCCGCTCGGCCATGCGGCTGAGAAGATAGCGCGAAACGTCCGGGAGCATGGAGTTGGTCAGGATGTTGTCAACGTTGCGGGCGCCGGATTCGACTTCGGTGCAGCGCCTAGCGACTTCGGCAACGACCGCGGGATCGTAGGTCAGTTCGATCTTGTGATTTTCGCGAATGCGGCGCTGAATTTTGGCTAGTTTCAGCGTGACAATCTGCTTCATGGCTTCGTCGCGTAACGGGAAATAGGGGACGGTGACGAGACGGCCCATGAAGGCGGGCTTGAAGATTTTGTTGAGCTCGGGCTTGAGCGCTTTGGCAAGGCCTTCGGCGCTGGGTGCGGTTTCGGGATCGGCGGTCAGCTTCATCAGCAAATCCGTGCAAGCGTTGGACGTGAGAATGATGATGGTGTTTTTGAAATCGATCTCTCGGCCTTCGCCGTCTTCCATGTTGCCCTTGTCGAAGACTTGATAAAAAAGCTCGAGCACATCGGGATGAGCTTTTTCGCATTCGTCGAGAAGCACGACGGAGTAGGGGCGACGGCGGACGGCCTCGGTCAAAACGCCGCCCTCGCCGTACCCGACGTAGCCTGGAGGCGCGCCTTTCAGGCTTGAAACGGTATGCGCTTCCTGGAATTCGGACATGTTAATGGTGATGAGATTTCGCTCTCCGCCATAAAGAAAATCGGCGAGGGCGAGTGCAGTTTCGGTTTTGCCGACACCGCTGGGTCCGACGAGCATGAAAACGCCGACGGGCTTGACGGGATCGTCCATGCCGGCGCGATTGGTGGAAATACGCTGCGCGATCGCTTCGAGAGCGTGATTCTGGCCAATGACGCGGGCGGCCATCAGATCCTTGAGATGGAGAACGGTATTGATTTCGTCCTGTTGCATCTTGCCAACGGGAATTCCGGTCCACGCGGAAATGACTTCGCCGACGATTTGCGTGTCCACACAAACGCGCATAAGCGGCGCATCGCCTTGCAGAGCGTCAAGCTCGGCATTGAGTTTGGCAAGTTCGGCACGGAGCGCGGCGGAATCCGTAGCGGGCTTGGCGGCCGTTCCCGCGGAAGCAGACATCGCTGCAGCAGGGACTGCAGGAGGCGCCGCTGTTGGGGCGGTAGGAGGAGGTGGCGGAGCGACGGCCGCTTCGAGTTGCGTCCGGATATCGCGGATGCGCGAAACGAGAGAAAACTCCTTGTCGCGCCGTTCTTCGAGAGTTTTGAGACGCGCGGCGACTTCCGTTCTTTGTTTGGCGATCGCGGCCAGACGTTCCGAATGATCCACACCGACGGCAGCTTCGCGTTCGAGAACGCGCTGCTGAACTTCCAGATCATCGACTTGCCGTAATGCATCTTCAATCATCGGCGGAGTAGCGTTTTGTCCGAGAGAAAGACGCGCGCAAGCCGTATCCATCACGCTGACGGCCTTGTCCGGAAGCTGACGGCCTGCCAGATAGCGATGAGAAAACTTTGTTGCGGCATGCACGGCTTCGTCCAGGATGCGAACGTTGTGGTGTTTTTCAAGAGAACCAACGATGCCGCGAATCATGACCATGCATTGCTCTTCAGTGGGTTCCTCGACTTTGACGACCTGGAAGCGGCGGGCGAGCGCTGCGTCTTTCTCAAAAAATTTCTTGTACTCGGACCAGGTGGTTGCAGCAATAGTGCGGAGCTCTCCGCGGGCCAAAGCAGGCTTCAGAAGATTGGCGGCGTCGCCCTGTCCTGCGGGGCCTCCGGCGCCGATCATGGTGTGCGCTTCATCGATGAAAAGAATGATCGGAGACGGCGAGGATTTCACTTCTTCGATCAA
>JBARCY010000142.1:0-4099 GCA_049794595.1 Candidatus Acidiferrum sp. | reverse complement strand
CTTCCAAAACGCAGAGCTCCCGAAAAATATGGGCGAAGCGCTCGGGGGCGTTGTCACCGCGCGCGAGGAAATCAGCATCCCGTGTCGGACGATAGCGTTGTTCCGTCCACAGCTCGAAGAGCAGCGCGCCTTTCAGAATGAAAACGTCGCGGTGACGGGAGCGGCTCAGTCGGAATAGAATGCGCTCGAGCCCGTACTTGACGAGGATCAGTCCGAAATCTATGTTGCGCTTGCGCGCTAGGTTCGCGAGCTTCCGGCGGACGGAAGCGGGGAGGTTCTTTGGGGCCGGTTTGGCCAACTAGAGTGACTCCAGATACGGGCGGATGACGTTGTAGACGCGGCAGACTTTGGCGGCGGCAGCGAGTTCGTCCATCGAGGCTTTCTTCCGCCGGCGGCATTCCTTGAGGGCTTCGATAGCGACATCTAGGCCAACCTTGCTGCGAAACTTGAAGCAGTCGGCCACCGTCTTTGCCGGGGAAAACACGCGAAGAGTTGCCCCGGAAATGGAATATTCCTTCATTCCAAAGTGAAGGGCTGCCCCGGACATGCGCACGATGCGAACGGGAGGAGAGCAAACTTTGGGAGCCCAGGCTTTGTGACCGATCGCCATCCAGACCTCGTGGGGAGACTGGGTGGTGAAGTTGTGAAACCGGAGTGCGGAGAGCAGGCAGACAATTCCCTTGGGGATTTGGTAAGCCGCCTCGATGAGGGAAGTGTTCTCGGTTCCGGAGAAATCCCGAGAGGAATAGAGACCGCGGCCGACCTTTTCCAGGTCGCCCCGGCGAGCCAGCCGCGGGAGATACGTTCGTGGAATGCCGAGTTCCCTCGCGTCTTTGGCCCTCACGATCTGGCGTTTCGACGCCAGATTGCGGAGCTTTTCGGCTTTCGACTTTTGCATGATGCCCTCGGGAACAGTGTACCAAAGCCTCGGCAGATGTAAATAAGTGCCTAGAGTATGTAACGTAGGCCTCTCGTGAGTGGCAAGAGGGATCAGTAGGGCACAGTGCCGCTGTCGGCGCGGCTTAACGAATATCGATCAATGCTTGGAGGAGCTTCGAAGCAGCATCGAAACGTTCATCGAGCGCTACTACAACCGACAGCGGTTGCACTCCGCATTAGGGTATAGGACCCAGAGGAGTTTGAAAAGTCAGGCGGGACGGCGATTCCTTCAAATGGCGCGATTCTCGGCTTCTGAAACCGTACTCTGGCTTCTTGAGATCAATTTAGACAGAAAACGTGAACTGATGCAAAGTGTGCCAACACCAATTGTCTCAGCGAGGGGTTCACTTTTGATCCGGTAGGCGACCGTGAGGTGTGCCAAAGTGTGCCCAGCTGTAGGTTCCTTAGCATTCTTATTCTCTCATGCGGGCGAGAATCGACGACTTCGTGATGCGCAGCAGTACCACCTGCTGGATTTCTGTAGAGCAATTTCTCAGGTTTGCGGTTGAAGAACGCCCTGGGATAAGCGTTGCCGGACGCTCTCCGAGCGCTCGAGCAGTTTACGACCCGGTTCGCCCGATATCGAGAAGGTAAATCGTTTCCTGCGACGCGCCCGTAGACCAGGGCTAATACGTTTTAGTTTGTACATGCGGGACGCTGAGATGTATGCTGAAACTCCCTTCCGATAAGTACCTTTCTAACCGGCGCGTTGAACCTGCTGGTGTCATTGCGGAGCAAACGGATGAGCACGGTCCCAACCACTTCTCGGGCTAATTTACAGTTGGCTCTTGGTACGGTGTCTTTTGCGATCTGTTTTGCCGCGTGGGGATTAATCAGCGCCTTCGCGCCCCGTTTTCGTGAAACCTTCCACCTGACAGCAACGCAGACGGCCTTGCTCGTAGCAGTGCCTGTGCTACTCGGTGCGTTGCTCCGGATTGTGACGGGAATGCTGGCAGATCGTTATGGTGGTCGAGTGGTTTTCTCGCTGCTCCTGATTATCGTGGCCGTGCCAGCGTATCTGGTGCCGATGGCGTCGAGTTTCAAGCTGCTGCTGTACGTCGCGTTTTTCCTAGGCATAGCGGGAAGTTCGTTCGCCGTGGGCGTGGGATTTGTGTCGCGCTGGTTCCCCCCAGAAAAACAAGGCAGCTCGCTGGGAATTTATGGGCTCGGCAATATCGGTCAATCGGCTGCGGTTTTCCTGGGGCCCGTCTTAGCTGTGGCGGTGGGGTGGCAGAACATTTTTCGCGGCATGGCGGCGCTGCTCGTCGTTTGGGGCGTGGCGTTCTACCTGCTGGCGCGCAACTCGCCTAAAACCGTTCGCCCAGCTGGCATCGGCGCGATGTTGCAGCTGCTCTCGCGCGAACGATTGTCCTGGGTGCTGTCTCTCTTTTACTTTCTGACATTCGGTGGGTTCGTGGCGTTTTCCATTTACCTGCCGGTCTTGTTCAAAGATCAGTTTGGACTGAAACCGGCCGATGCCGGATTTCGCACCGCGGGCTTTGTGGTGCTGGCGACGCTAGCCCGCCCGCTAGGCGGCTGGCTCGCCGATAAAATAGGCGGCGCTCGAGTTCTTCACGTTGTGTTTCTCGGAGTAATTCCGTTCGCGCTGCTCATGTCCTGGCCGGCGATGTTGCCGTTCACGGTTGGCGCGCTTGGCTGTGCCTTCCTACTAGGTAACGGGAACGGCGCGGTCTTCAAGCTCGTGCCGCAGTATTTCCCGAAAGAAGTCGGTACGGTCACCGGCCTTGTGGGAGCGATGGGCGGACTCGGTGGATTCTTTCCTCCGCTGCTACTCGGCTTTTTCCGTGACCATTTGCACACAAGCTGGCCGGGTTTCGCGCTGCTTGCTTTGGTTTCGGCTACTCTGTGGCGCACAAACGCCGTAGTTTTCCTTAGCAAACAGCAGGCGGTGGAGCTCACTCTACCCGCGCGACTCACGCGGACGGCGGATCGTGTGCGTGCGGGCGTTACCGCGACGTTCTTCACGGGCCTGCTAGTAGCGGCCATCGTGGTTGGTTCGCGCGAGCTCCAGAACTTCGATCCGGCGCTGGTCATTTATACGTTTGCAACGATCTTTGCGACCTGGGGCGTCGTCTACCACTACCGCGTGTGGCTCGACAAGCCGCCAACACGCGTCTATTGGGAGCGCGGCTGGCAGCTCTTTCGTGAGGCGGGGGTCTTTCGCTGGGCCCTTAAACTTGTCAGCGTTGCAACCACGCACCTCGCAGCACAGACTTTCATTCTCAAGCGTTCGCGATTGCGCTGGTGGATGCACCAGATGCTGTTCTGGGGATGTATTCTCGCGGTAGCGATTACCTTCCCGCTGGTGTTCGGGTGGATCTCGTTCCAAACGCTTCCCACGGATCAAGAAACCTACGTCGTGGTGCTTTACGGTTTTCCGACGCAAACCTTTCGTTTGCACACGCTTATTGCGGAACTTCTGTTTCACGGGCTCGATGTATCAGCGATTCTCGTACTTGGCGGAATTGGTCTTTCGCTGTGGCGGAGGTTTCGCGACCGTGGTGCGCAAGCGGTACAGTCCTTTGCGCACGATTTTCTGCCAATCATTCTGTTGTTCGCAATTTCCGTAACAGGCCTGGCGTTGACGGTTTCACAAAACTGGTTGCGGGGTGAATCATACAGTTTCCTCGCCATTCTGCATGCCATCACGGTGATCGCGGCGCTCTTATATCTCCCGTTCGGAAAGTTCTTCCACATTTTCCAGCGTCCGGCGCAACTCGGTGTGAAGTTTTATCAGGCGGCGGGAGAAACCGGAGAGCCCGCATTGTGCAAACGCTGCGGCGAACGATTCGCTTCGAAAATGCACATCGAAGATTTGAAGCGCGTACTTCCCCAAGTGGGCTTCAACTACCAGATGGAAGGCACAGACGCGACCTGGCAAGAATTGTGTCCCGCGTGCAAACGAAAATCACTCTCACTGGCGCAACTGCAACTCAAGGAGACCTCTCGTGGCTAAGGCGCCGGTTTCTACGGAATCACTGCTCGATAGTTTTGGCCCGCATCCGGCGTATGTTCCTCCTGGTGGATGGCAGGATGAATCGCGAAATCCGGCAGAAAAGCTCGTCAAGACGCACTGCTGTTTCTGCGGTCAACAATGCGGAATCCAACTCAAAGTTCGCGGGAATCAAGTCATCGGATT
>JBARCY010000141.1:0-4611 GCA_049794595.1 Candidatus Acidiferrum sp. | reverse complement strand
AGCATCGCCGTCGTGGTGGTTTTTCCATGCGTCCCGCTCACCACAATCGAGTGGCGGCCCGGCAAAAACACTTCTTCCAGAATCTCCGGCATCGAACGGTAAGGAATCTTCCGGTCCAGCACTTCTTCCAGCTCCGGATTTCCGCGCGCAATAATATTCCCCACCACCACCAAATCCGGCGCCGGGTTCAAATTCGTTGCATCAAAAGTATGAAAAAAAGAAATTCCCAGCTTCTCCAGCAAAGTCGAAGCCGGTGGGTACACTCCCGAATCCGACCCTGTCACGTGATAGCCATGCTCACGCAACATGCCCGCAAGCGGCGCCATCGCCGACCCGCCAATCCCAATCACGTGAACGTGCTTCGCGTCGCTCATGGCACGACCGCCGGCTCCAGTATTTCCAATTCACCTTCTCCGCTCGCTCTCAAGCGCGCGTTCACTCCGAGAGGTACAGTCAGCATCGGCCTCGGCGTATGCCCGACCGCCGCGCCAAACGCAATCGGCACGTGGAGCGAGCCAAGAATTCGCATGCATACGTCGCGTACCGTCGCATGGCCGGTTCCCGGTGCGTCGCATTCCGGAAATTCGCCCAGCACAATTCCTTGGACGCCATCAAATTTTCCCGCTTGTTTCAAGTGCATGAGCGAGCGATCGACTTGCCACGGCTTCATGCCGCGATCCTCAAGCAAGAGAATCGATCCGCGCGTCTCTAATTCCCACGGCGTCCGCAGCGTGGTCTCAACGAGCGTCATGCATCCGCCCACGAGTCGCCCGACCGCTTCTCCCCCAACAAGCCCCTCACTCTGCAATTTTAGCGTCCAACCGCCGTCCGTTTTTCCCACCGCAGCCAGCAGCGACTCTTTGTCATAGCCCTTGGGAGCGCCAGCACCGGCATCCAGGCCCGCAGCAAGCATGGGCGCATAAAATCCGATCCACGCATACCTCTGCCACAAATAAACTTGCAGTGAAGTCAGATCGCTGTAACCGAGGATTACCTTCGGCGCCCCGGATTGCCGCACCTCGAGGTTATCGAGCAAGTAGTTCGAACCGTAGCCACCGCGGACAGCCACCAGCGCATCTGCATCGTCGCGGTCCAGCTCGCTTAATAGCTCATTTCGCCGGCCCGATTCTGATCCCGAAAAATAACCCTCTGGCGAAAGCGGCGTCGCATCGGCCACTTGAAATCCCAAATGCCGCAATTCCTCTGCACCTGCTACAACTTTTCCAAAGTCCGCGGGAGATGCCGGCGCAAATGGCATCAGCACGCTTCGTGAATTCAGCGCGCGCGGTTTCCGTATTTCCATGCCGGCCCTCGTTGACGCAAATCCGCTGGCCCGCGTGCTCATCCGTTTTGCCGCTCCACGGGGACCATTTCGCAGCTGACGCCTGGCTTGCACAGCGCCGCCAGAACCTTTTCCTGCTGCCGTGTGCTGACTTCCGCATCAAACTGGATCAGGTTCTTATCGCCGGCCAGGGACACCTGAAAATTATCGATATTTACTCTGAGCTCCGAAAAAATGCGATGTACATCCGTAACCATATTTTCCGCGCGGTCCACAAAAATCCGGAACAACATGTATCGCGGCTTCAAGTTGAGCCAGTCCTCGACGTAGAAGAGGAACACCAAGGCACACAGCACCAACGCGCAGGCAATCCCGGAAACCGAGTACAAACCTCCACCGGCCGCCATCCCCATCGCCGCCACGGCAAAAATTGTCGCGGCGGTCGTCAATCCCGTGACGCTGCCCCGCTCGCGTAGAATCACGCCCGCGCCGAGGAATCCAATCCCTTGCACGATATTCGACGCAATTCGTGTTGTGCTTGTGTCCCCGGTCCGTCTTGCAATTTCTATGGAAACAATCGTAAAAAGTGCCGCACCCAGCGAAACGCAAAATCCCGTCCGCATTCCCGACGGACGCCGGCGAATGCTGCGTTCAACCCCGATAATCGCGCCCAGAAGCCCCGCCCAAGCCAGGCGCGCTACGATAGTGGCGAGAGACAGCATATTCCCCTGCATTCCGAAGCTAAGGCAGGATTCTACACATTACAATTTGAATTGCGTCAATTTCGCGAAGTGCCGTGCCCTGGCGTGTATCTCGCTCCGTTTCAGTACGCGCAACCGGTCCAGCCCAAATTTCTCCACCGTAAAACTGCCCAGCACCGAACCGTACACCATCGCGCGCCGGAGCGTGGCGTCGTTCAAGTTCTTCGCGCCCGCCAAATATCCCATGAAGCCGCCCGCAAAGCTGTCGCCGGCGCCGGTCGGGTCATGCGGCTCCTCCAACGGAAAGGCCGGAACGCAAAATACGCCGTGCTTGTCCACCATCATGGCCCCGTATTCGCCGCGTTTCACCACCAGGGTCGAAGGCCCCATCTTGAAAATATGTTTCGCCGCGCGCAGGAGGTTGTGCTCGTTCGAAAGCTGCCGCGTTTCCGAATCGTTGATCATCAAAATATCCACATGCCGCAGCGTCTCGCGCAATTCGCTCGGCGTGCGTTCAATCCAATAGTTCATCGTATCGAGCGCCGCCAGCTTCGGCCTTCCCTGCACTTGTTTCAAAACGTCGCGCTGCAAATCCGGGGCGATATTCGCGAGAAAAACGTATTGCAACTTCTTATATTTCTCGGGAAGCCTGGGCTTAAATTCCGCAAACACGTTTAAGTCCGTCGCCAGCGTCACGCGTTCATTCAGATTCTCGGAATACTTGCCGGCCCAGAAAAACGTTTTTCCCGTTGTACGCTCCAATCCTTCCGTATCGATATGCCGCCCGCGAAAGATGGCTTCATCCTTCTCCGTAAAGTCCTCGCCCACAATGGCCACGAGGCTCACCGGCGCAAAAAAACTCGCCGCGACGGCAAAATACGTCGCCGCACCTCCAACTGTCCGCTCCACTTTTCCGTAAGGGCTTTCGAGCGTATCGAACGCCACGGACCCCACTACGAGTAAGGACACAGGTTTCTCCTAGGAATTATATTTTCCGATGATTGCTTCGAGTCTCTTCTTCGTGGCCTTTGGAACCAGCTTCATGTCCGTCACCAGCGCATGTTTCAGCGCAGCGCCGCACTTGCAATTTCGCTCCGCAGGCATCGCCCGAACCGCCTCGCGCAATACCTTCTGAGCGTTCTCCGCATTTTGCACCAACGTCGCAATAATCTGCGACGCCGTCACGGACTCATGTTCCGGTTGCCAGCAATCAAAATCGGTGATCATCGCAATCGTGGCGTAACAAATCTCGGCCTCTCGTGCCAGCTTCGCTTCCGTCACATTCGTCATGCCAATCACATCGAACCTCAACTGCCGGTGCATGTGCGCTTCGGCTAGCGTCGAAAACTGCGGCCCTTCGATGCACACATACGTTCCACGCCGGTGCACCATCACGCCGCAGTGTACACTCGCATCCGCCAGCACGCCCGAAACCTGCCCGCACGTCGGCTTATCGAACCCCACGTGAGCCACTAGCCCGTCTCCAAAAAATGTCGATACGCGGTTCTTTGTCCGGTCCACAAACTGATCCGGCACCAAAAATTCGCCCGGCCGCAATTCCTCCATCAACGACCCCACCGCACTGACCGAAATAATTCTCTCCACGCCCAACAACTTCAGCGCATAAACATTTGCGCGAAAATTGATCTCGCTTGGCAAAATTCGGTGCCCGCGCCCGTGCCGCGCCAGAAACGCCACGCGCTTCCCTTCCAGCAGCCCCAGCACAATCGCGTCGGACGGCTCTCCAAACGGCGTCTTCACGGTTACTTCGCGCGTCTTGGTCAACCCGTTCATCGAGTAGAGCCCGCTTCCGCCAACAATCCCAATCTCCGCCTGCGTGTGTGCGCGCTTCGACTTCTCTTTTTTCACTCCCGCCATTCTCTTTTCTCCGTGAAATTAGCTATTCAGGTCTACTGGTTCACAAACGACTTTCCCATCCTGCTCGTGCAGAGTTCCTGAGGGAAAGTCAGGGTCATGTCCAAACACCACTATCCATCCATTCCTTACAATTTCCGCAATCCACTTGCGCTTCGTCTCCAGTGTTGTCAAGGGATATAGATCGTACGCAATAATCCACGGCAGCGGCAAATGATGCCGCGTCGGAATCAAGTCCGCCACCAACATCAGCGTTTTCCCGCCGCCTCGAATCTGCACGCCTTGCACGGACAAATTATGTCCCGGCAGGCTCACCACGCTGATTCCTGGCAAAATCTGCGCATCCCCTTCCACAAACTGCCACTTCCCCGTCTCCGTGATTGGCGCAAAATCGTGTGCATAATAGCTCGCGCGATCCCGCTCCGTCGGCTGCATGGCATGTTCCAGTTCAGCCCGCTGCACTACGTACTTCGCATTCGGAAATGTGGGCACAAGCCGTCCATCCACCAACCGCGTATTGCCCCCGGCATGGTCAAAATGCAGATGCGTATTGATGACCAGATCGATCTCTTCCGGATTCACCCCCGCCTTCGCCAGCGCATCTCCGTACGGATCGCCCTCCGCAAATCCATAAATGTTCCGAAGTTTTGCGTCCCATTTCGTCCCGTTGCCCGTCTCCACTAAAATGTTCTTTCCGCCCGCCTGCACCAACAACGAATTCGCCGCCAGCGGTATCCGGTTCCGCTCGTCCGC
>JBARCY010000140.1:0-5791 GCA_049794595.1 Candidatus Acidiferrum sp. | reverse complement strand
GTGTAAGGCCACCACAAATCGGGATTGCTGAGGGCGAGCTGGGGGTATTGCGACGGAGCGAAGCTTGCCTGACGCTCCTCGCCAGGAGCAAGATCAATGGGCTGTTCGATTTGAATGGTGGTTTTACCAGGCCGCGAGATCGTCCCTCGAAGAATTCCTTTTACTTGATGATTGGAGGTATTTCGAAGAGCAGCGTAAACGGTTAGTTTGGCCGAGTTGATTTGTGGTAAAGGAAGCTCCGAGTTGACGAGCGGATCACTGAGCGTAACTTCGCCAGAAACCTTTAGGTAGACCGGCTTCCAGATACCCGCATTGCGGTCTGGAACAAAAGAGATTCCGTGACTGTTCTCTTTTCGCGGCCCGTGATAGCCCATATATTTCCAGTTCAGCCAGTCGAACCAGCTGTCGGCGAGCTCCACGCCGTTGACGTCCTGAATCGCTCGTTCCGGCGTAACCTTTACTGCAAGCGTATTGCTCTGTCCCGGCTTAATCCATTGCGTCGCGTCAAGTTCGTGCGCGCTGTACATGCCCACTACGTGCTTACTGTCCGCGATCAGATGGCCGTTCAGCCAGATCTCGGCGCGGTAATTAATGCCGGGAAACTCCAGCAAATAGACGGCATGTTCAGACGGCGCTTCAAATGTCGTTCGATACCACCAATCCTGCTTATATAGATCTTGAGGAACTTCCTCCGCCATGTTCTTTCCAACGTAGAGATTGGGGTAGACGCCATCCTCCTCAAGAATCTCGAGAACCGTCGCGGGCATTCGGCGGATCGTGTGCCAATCCGTGTCCTTGAAGTCGGGGAGCGAGATGGCTGCCCCGCCGAGTTGCATATCCGTTGCGGACGCCAGCTTCCAATTTTCTGCCAACTCGATGGTTCTAGGAGATTCTGACGCTGATAATGACGAGATGTGGCCAGCGCCGATCGACAAAAACAACAAGAGAATGAGCCGGAAGAGGCGTATGCAAACCCTGTTCACCGAACTAACTTTTTGCGTCGACTCGTGACTTCGAATATCGCAAGATTGCATGTTCACCTCCGGCACCGAACCAACAAACGAACCGTACTACCAGGGACGCGACCCCAACTGAACTTGCCCCTTCGGCCATTGCTCGTCACCCAAACACTTGACCATCGAAATAATCGGAAGCAAAACGTTTCCCCGCACCTGCACCACCCACACGGGGCTTGAAACCTTTGCCCAACCAAGATGCTCGTACAAACTCTGCACTGCCGGCCCGCAGAACAGCAGCATGAATTTCACAGCCATCTGATTCAATGCGAGGGCTTCTGCCGCTTCCATCGCAATACGGCAATATCCGCGCCCTCTGCATCCGCGACGTGCCAACACTCCACCAATCCCAGCAATGGAAACAGGATTCCCCTGAACTTCAACCGTCTGCCCGACGAGCCCTACATGACAAACAGTCTTTCCTCCCTCAACGACAAGAACGTGTTTTTCCGTGGGTCTCCACTGCAACTGGTACACACTCGTTTCGCTTGGGTCCTTTTCCCCCTCCGCCAAGTCATTCCGATCTGCTACCGAATAAGACTCCACGATTTGAACTTCGAAAGGTTCCCTTGGCCTGGAGGGCGCCGGTTGCCCATCTATTTCCTTCATGTTTCTAATCCCAGAAGTCTTGCGCCAACGATCAAGAACTATCTTTCCACTAGTGCAACTGAAATCGTTGCACCACTCGCGTAATCACACCGTCCGGACTCGGGTTGTCGGGGTCCAGGTGCGAGGCCAGACTCAAGTGATAGGCGAGCAACTGAGGAAAGACAATTTCGAATGGTCCGCGCAAATCGTCGGGCAAGTCTGGCGCCATGGCAGGGATGAAATCGTGACCAAATTCGCTGTCGGAACCCGTGGACCTGATCACAATCAAATGACCCAGCCTTTTTTGCCTTAGTTCCCGAAGCACATCTTCTTCGAAGCGCCGCCTTTCCGCAGCCGAAGAGAGCACGCACAGGACCAGGGAATCGGGCCGAAGAAAGCTCATCGGGCCGTGGCGAACACCCAAGAAGGTCTCGCTTATCGCCGCAGTGCGTCCCGCCGTCATCTCAAGGACCTTGAGGCTTGCCTCTCTCGCGAGGGGTACCAAGCCAGCGGAAGTCAGCACCATCAGACGAGAAGGCGACTGAGAGGCTAAACGCTGCGCCACTTTTTCAAGGCCGGGAAAAGCGTTCTTCACGGTGGCTACGATGCCAGGGAGATGCCTGGTTAGGAAGTCGCCGCGTGCGAGCGCCATGCCCGCCAAGAGCAAGTTAGAAAAGGAGGCGGTCATCACCAGGCTGCGGTCGTTCGTTCGGGGGTCGAGGATCAGGGGGTTGACTCCCTGCAGCCGCGCAAGTTCGCCATGCTCATTGCAGGTGATCGCGAGATGGACCACGCTTGGGAACATTTGCTTGATACGCGCGATGACGCCGACACTCTCGGGGCTTTCCCCTGAACGTGCCAGCGAGACGAGGGCGCCGTTCGAAACAAAGCCTGGAACTAGATGAGACAGTTCCCGCTTGGAGAGGGTGAGAAGATCGGTAGTCGGGATGGCGACAGAGTTCGTCCAAGTGGCCGCGACGGCTGAGGCCGCGTATGCCGAGCTGCCCGCCCCGCAAATCACCGCGGCGCGATCCTGCACAATCGAACGAGCGTGCGAGGAGGCCACACGTTCGAGTGTTGTGGGCCAAAGTTCCGGTTGCTGCCAAATCTCCTTGAGCGTGATGACTCCGCGCTGGTCGTGGCTGTCGGAACCCGAGTCAAGCCTTGCTGTCATGAACCGTCATGCCTTTCCGAGAATGAAGTTCACTCAAAGAGTCGCGACGCCGCAGTTCGCAAACGCGCAATCCTGATCGCCGGATCCGCCAATCACGCCAACCGCGAAGGCCCGCGGCTAGTGCTCATCTAAAAATAGAATTTGAGCGCAAATTGAATCTCGCGCTGATCGTTTTGACCATCCCGCGTCGAAGAGATCGTTCCGAACGTACTTGGGCTGGTGTAATCGAGCGAGCCGGGAGCAGCCACGACGCCATTCCCCGAGAAGCCGGGAATGGAGAAGTTGGGATGGTTGGTAAGATTGAAGAATTCGGCGCGGAACTCGATGTGAGTGCGCTCGGAAGTGCGAAATTCCTTGAAGAGGGAGAAATCGAGGCGATGGAAGCCTGGCCCGCGGAATTGGCTTGGCGCCCCGCCCAAGGGGCTGAAGTCGGTTTGTCCGATGGTAGTCGCCACGGGTGGCGTCATGAATGCGGCAGCATTTAACCAGTCATTAACATCGTGTGGCCCGGCATAGATGTTCTGGCCGGGAACTCGAACAGCATTGCAGCCGAACCCCGACGTTGTGGGGGTCGCGCAAGGAATCGTTCCCGGTTGGCCATCCTGCATCGTAAGAATCCAGTTCGTATTCCAGCCTCCCAGGACGGCGTTGGTCACCTTGTTGCTGTTATCCAGGAACTGTTTTCCCTTGCCGACGGGCAGTGCGTAACTACCGCTCAAGTGAACTACCTTTTGAACGTCGAAGTCACAAAGTCCAAAATCTTGATGGATACCTCCAAATCCCGGCAAAAACGGCGCCCGGAACTCGCTGATAGATGTTGCATTCAAAACGTCGACTGCATTCGTGGCGCACCTCGACCAAGTGAAATTCGCCAGAACGCTTAGGCCATGGCCCATTCTCCGTTCATAATTCGCCTGCAAGCCGTTGTAATTGCTGTCAGCCGCGTAAGAGCTGTAGGTAATGTTGGAAAAATCGGGATAAGGAGAGAACGAGAACGAGTCCAATCCAGGAGGCAAAATCTCTCTCGGTGTATTCGGATTTAAGTAGACTCCGAGGTGGCGAACGGTGTTCCCTACGTACCCAAGCTGGATCGTATCGTTTGTCGTCAGCAGATACTGAACGGTTAGATTATAACCCTGCGTATAAGGAGTTTTGAGTTTGTAGTCCTCGCCGGTAAACGATACGCCGCCAGGCTCAACCGCTCCAGACGTGAGCGGGATGGCTGTTAAACCGGTCGAAAGGGTGCCGATGGAGCCATTGGGAAAGGTGATCGGCGCATTGGGCGTCAAGTTGGGGTAGTCCAGACTGAATTGGAATGGAAAATCAACGTACGTTTCCGTGACGGAGTTTTCAAAGCCGCCGTAGAAAATGCCGTAACCGCCGCGCACGACGAATTTCGGCGTCAGTTGATAGGCAAACCCGACGCGAGGTGAAAAATTCAGTTTTTGCGACACCCCGAGGCCGGGTTGACTCGAACAGACCATGTCGATGTTATCGGCCTGAGCGGCCGCGGTAAAGTCCGGTGACAAAGCGGTATCGCAGCGCTTCGTGGTTAGCAGAAACATGGACGGGCTACTGGATGAGTCGGAGGGCAAAAAGTTGGATTGTGCCCCATAATTTTCAATGAGCTGCCCGAAGTATTCCCAACGAAGCCCTAAGTTCACCGTCAGCTTCGGCGTAACCTTTATATCGTCTTGAAAATAAGCTCCATAGTAGTCGCGTTTCATCGAAGTAGCCGCGATGTTGGAGACGGTTATATCATCAGCGCCGCCAACGAAGTCAGACGCGCCCGGGACCGTTCCTGGGATCGGCGTCAATAACAGCTGGGCCAGCCCTGTGTTACCTACGGCTGTCGTGGGGATTTCAGTGTACAGGCCGGTATAGCTCCACGCTCCGCGACTGGCAGGAGGTTGAAAGATGGAAAATCCCAGACGCTGGAATTGGAATCCGAACTTGAGGGATTGGCGTCCAGCCGTCTTCGTCACGTTGTCAGTAAATTGAGAGGTGGTGCTGAGCTCGATGGAAGGGAGGAATTCATTACTACCTAGGGTAGTTAGACCTGTGATGAACAGGGACCCCAAACCACCGTTCGAAGCAACCGTAGAAACTCCAGGAATTCCAAACTCAGCGGGAATACCGGGAGTGTCGGCATTTGGCTGAAGACGATCGACGGCAATGCGGCTATATCCCACGCGCGCTTCATTGACCAGGGAGGTGGAAAACATATGCGACTCGCTGATCATGGTGTTAATGCTTTTCGCCGTCTGATCCCCGTCAGCGAAGGACCCTCCATCCGCGATGCCTCCAAAGGGCCCGGGAAGAAACGAAGGGTTGTCGACGTAGCTGAATCTACCGAAAATGGTGTCCTTTTCACTAAAAGTGTGGTCAACGCGCACGTCAAATTGGTTAGGATCATTGCTGGAAATTGGGTTTGAGGCAAAATTATTGAAAAGCGCGGAGTTATTTGGCGCAGGATACAGGTTGAGGAGCTTAATGGCATTGGCATCCAGGCGATTTGCGGGAATCATGTTGCCCGCGAAAGGCTCGCGCACAAAACCCAGTTGCGTGCCTGTCGGCATGCCGCTGCAGGGGGCGGTGAGACCTGTCACCGGGTCCGGAACTCCGCAGTCCACGGATCGAGTGGTGGAAGGATCAAACACTTGCCCAAGAGCAAAGGTTCGCCCCAGAAGGTCGGGGCCGGTCGTGCCCCCTTGGGTGAGTAGTTCCGAGAGATTGGTATACCCGCTGCTCCGCTCAAGAGCCGTTGGAACCGTGCTTATATAGGGAATAGCCTGGCGGATGCGCGTACCTTCGTAATCGAGGAAGAAGAAGGTTTTGTTATGCCGAATCGGACCGCCAAAAGTGGCGCCGAATTGGTTTTGGCGATACTCACCCTTCGGGATGCCGCCAGAATTTTCAAAAAAGTTCGCGGCGTCCAGCTTGTCGTTGCGAAAGAACTCCCAGGCATTTCCGTGAAACTGATTGGTTCCCGACTTGAGAGTTGCATTGAGGA
>JBARCY010000139.1:0-16469 GCA_049794595.1 Candidatus Acidiferrum sp. | reverse complement strand
CCGGCGATCTCGTCAAGCTCGATCTAACCGCCGTAAAAGACGGCTACCACACTGACTCCGCCGTCACCATCCGAGTCCCGCCCGCGCAAGAAAATTCCAGCGAGCTCGCTCACTGTGCCGAACGCGCCTTCCGCCAAGCTCTCGCTGCCGCCCGCCCCGGAAATCGCACCAAAGACATTGGCCGCGCCGTCGAGCGCGAAGTCCGCCGCCGCGGTTTCCACGTCGTCCGCGAACTAGGCGGCCATGGCGTTGGCCGCACCATTCACGAAGAGCCCCCTGTCCCCAATTACGCCGATCCCGCCGCTCGCCATCTCCTCACAGAAGGCCTCGTCATCACCATCGAACCGATCATCGCCGCAGGCACCGGCCGCGTCTCTCTCGACCGCGATGGCTGGACCGTACGCACCGCCGACGGCAGCCTCTCCGCCCACTACGAGCACACCATCGTCATCACCAAGCGCGATCCCATCTTGCTCACCGCCGCATAGCCACCGCTTTCGCCGGCCACTCGTCGCGCAAATAGCCCGGACACCTTCTCCTCGCTCTCAAGCCGAGCAAGAAGACTAGTCGGGCGCTCGCCGGACATTTTGCTCGGGCGTCGAAAATTCTCTTGACATACGAAAGTCTTACTAGTAATGTCTTCCTATTATGCGCGACGATCTTCCTCGCCCCACCAACGCCGAACTCGAAATCCTCACCGTCCTCTGGAGCATCGGCCCTTCCACTGTCCGCGGCGTGTACGACGTCATCCGCCGCCGCCGTACCGCGCAATACAGCACCATCTTGAAATTCATGCAAATCATGGCCGAAAAGGGCCTTGTCCGCCGCGATGAGCAGCAGCGGGCCCACATTTATGAAGCCGCGAAGCCGCGCGAATGGACCCAACGCCAGCTGGCTGGCGATCTCCTCGAACGTGCGTTCAGCGGCTCGGCCAAGGCTCTTCTGATTGGCGCGCTCTCTTCGCGGAAGTCCACGAAGAAAGAACTAGCCGAGCTGCGTGAGCTGCTCGATCAATTCCAGGAGCCTCGCAAATGAGCCTCCTCGAAAATTTCGTCGCCTCTCCATTTGCCGCAGCGATCGGCTGGAGTCTGCTTTATTCTCTGTGGGAAGGAGCTCTTCTCGCGGCGTTGCTTGTAGCTGTACTACTCGCCACTCGTTCGCCGCGCGCCCGCTATGCTGCTGCTTGTGCGGCCTTGCTACTGATGTTGGGCGGATTCACCTTCACGCTGATTCATTTCCTTCCTCACGGGGCGCATGGCTTGCAGGCTTACGAACCTCCTACCGTATCCACGTGGAATCCTGCTTCCGTTCAAACTGTTTCCAATTTGTGGAAACCAAATCTTGCCGGCATCGCGCCCTGGCTCGCGCCGCTGTGGATCGCGGGCGTTCTAATCCTTTACCTGCGGAGTCTCGCCGGCTGCTTATCCGTCCAGAGACTCCGCCGCCGCGGCGTGTGCACCGCGCAAGACCTCTGGCAAACGGAGCTCCTTCGCCTGAGCGCCCGCTTGCGGATTTCCCGTCCCGTGCTCTTGCTGGAGTCCTCTTTGGCTGACGTGCCGATGGTTCTTGGCCATTTCAAACCATTAATCCTCATCCCGGTCGGACTATTCGCCGGTCTCTCTCCCGCCCAGGTCGAAGCCATCTTGCTTCATGAGTTGGCACACATTCGCCGCCACGATTACCTGATCAATGTCCTCCAGCGCTTGATTGAAGGCCTCTTCTTTTATCACCCGGCCGCGTGGTGGATCTCTCACGTCATGCGAACCGAGCGAGAATGTTGTTGCGACGATCTCGTCGTCTCCCTCACCGGGAACCCGCACGAATATGCTCGCACTCTCGCCGCTCTCGAACAATTCCGTTTACCCGGCCGCGAACCGGCCATTGCTCTGATAGGAGGACGTCTCATGAAACGCATCCGTCGTTTGCTCCATCCCCAAGTCCCGAGCGGCGCTCGAACTCCGTGGGTCGCTGCCTCGATCCTTGTCTTGGCCGGCGCCGTTTCTCTCGCCGCATGGCCAAGAGACCGCGCTCCGCGCGCTTCGTCCGCGACCCAAGCCGCGCAGGACTCCAACAAGACCCCTACGGCGCTCGACGAAAACGTCATCCATCAAAAAGCTCTTCTTGACGAGAAAAAAGCCACGCGCAACTCGTACACTAAATGGCTCAACGAAGAAGTCGTCTACATCATTGACGACGCCGAGCGTGCTGCCTTCGACAAACTCTCCACCAACGAAGAACGCGATGAGTTCATCCGGCAATTCTGGGCGCGCCGCAATCCCAATCCCGGTTCTTCCACCAATAAATTCAAGGAAGAGCATTACCGCCGCATCGCCTACGCCAACCAGGGCTTTGCCACCGCGTCCGGCACTCCCGGCTGGCAAACCGATCGCGGCCATATCCTCATCGTCTACGGCCCGCCCGACGAGATCGACTCCCATCTCAAGGACGAAGGCGGCTCCCCGAAGCCCGCCATCGAAGTCTGGACCTACCGCCGCATCGAAGGCCTCGGCAGCAACGACACCGTCACTTTTATCGACCGCACCGGCCGTGGTGACTATCACCTCGCCCCCGGCAACGCTCGCTGAGCCGCGCAACGGATAGCTTGTGGGGCTCTCTACCTAGCCGCCGCGAGCCGCCGCATCAGATCTTGCTTCTTCTCCAGCAGGCCGCGCATCTCTGCGATGGAAGGATTCGCCTCGATGCTCCGCTGCACATCGGCAAGCTCCCGCTCCGCTTGGCGGTGCTGCAGAGCCTCGACGCAACTGACCGCCTCTTCCCAGGTCGACTCGCTGGCTTCCTCGAAGAGAATCTCGAAAAGGATGCGGCGGTCGCGTTCTTCGAGCTTTGCAGCAAGTTCGGTGGCTTGCACGGGCTCGTCGGCCAGGCTTGCGGCGATCAACGCCGCAAAAACTTTTTCGGTTTCGAGCCCGTGATGAAGCTGAGTGGCCTGAAGCTGTTGCGCCAGCTCGCGGCGAAATCCTTCGGCCTCCGCCAGCATGCGAATCAACCGCCGCTCGACGGGCTTCGCGGATCGGCCCACCAACTCCGGTTGAATCTTTAGTTCGCTGTGGCGCTGCGTGGCTGCTTTGCTCAACGCCGCGCGCAACACCGGCTCGTCTAGGTGCAGCTGCTGCGCGATGCGAGTCGCCCATTCCGAGCGAAGAATCGTATTCGGAATTTTTTGCACGTAGGGCAATAGAAAATTGACGGCGCGCCGCTTGCCTTCGCCGGTCGTCAAATCCATCTTCCGCGCCCGCGCGATCAAGTAGTCCACGTAGGGAGGCGCATCTCTCAGCAGCTTCGTGTACTCTTCGACGCCCTTCTCGCGAATAAACAAATCCGGATCGGCCTTTTTATCGCCCACGGGAGGCAGCGCCAGCACGCGCACCTCGAAATCCTGTTCAAGGAGCAGCGACACGGACCGCTCCGTCGCCGCCTGCCCCGCGTTATCGGGGTCGTAATTCACAATCACGCGTTTCGTGAAGCGGCTCAGCAGTTTGATCTGTGGCTCCGCGAGGCTCGTGCCGCAGCTCGCCACCACGTTGCTGATTCCTGCGCGCGCCACGGCAATCGCATCCATGTAGCCTTCGACCAGCACCGCATAATCCGACCGTCGCAGTGCTTCTTTCGCGCGATCCATGTGATAGAGCACGTTGCTCTTCGAGTAGATCGGCGTTTCCGGCGAGTTCATATACTTCGGCATCTCATCGCCAAGCGCGCGCCCGCCAAACGCGACGATTTTTCCCGAATCATTCGCAATCGGGAACATAATCCGCCGCCGGAATCGGTCGAATAATCGACCGCCCTGTTCGCCACGCGAGATCAGTCCGGACTCGACAAGCAATTTCTCCGGATATTTCTGCTTCAAGAATCGAAGGAGGGCATCCCCGTCGCTCGGCGCATAGCCGATTCCGAAGCGGTCAATCGCCTTGTTATCGAGCCCACGGTCCTCGATATAAGCGCGTGCCACTTTCCCTTCGAGCGTCCCGGAAATCTGTTTCGTGAAAAAAGTCTGCGCCTCGCGGTGCATTTCGACGAGCGTCGCACGCTGCTGATTTTCCTGCCGCTCCTCCGGCGACCGCTCCCGAGGACGAGGAATCGCGATTCCGCACTTCTCAGCGACGGTCCGCACCGCCTCCGGAAACGCGGACTTCTCCATGTCCATCACAAAATTAAAAACGTCGCCGCCCTTACCGCACCCGAAGCAATAAAAAATCTGCTTGAGCGGCGACACCGTAAACGAAGGGGTTTTTTCCTGATGAAACGGGCAGAGTCCCGAATAATCCTTCCCGGTCTTTTTCAGGCGCACGTATTCGCCCACCACGCGAACAATGTCCGCCTGCTGTTTCACCCGCTCCGCAAACGATCCTGCTTCCGCCATGGGCGTTTATGATCGTAATTCTACAACGGTGATGGCCTTGCCGCCGTGTTCCTCTGCTTCGAAGGAGGTGCGCTGCACCAACGGATGCATCTTCAGAAATTCAGCAAGGCCTTTTCGCAGCGCGCCGGTGCCGTGGCCGTGGATAATGCGCACGCGCGTTTGATTGGCGAGCGCGGCTTGGTCGAGATATTTGTCCACACGCTCGGTCGCCTCTTCCACGCGCATGCCGATTACGTTGATTTCGCCGGATGCTGTGTCTTCGCCGGGCTGTGAAGTGACAGTGACATTTCGTGAAGTCGCCGGCGCTAACCTCGGCGGCGCCCCGCCTTCGACCCCGGTGATCTCGTCGACTGCGACTTTCATGCGCAGCGGGCCGGCTTCTATCTCCGCGGACGATCCGTCCAATCGGCGAAAAATGACCGGCTTGCTAAAGCCTCGAACCCGAATTCGCGCTCCGGATTGCAGCGTCTCCGCGCGAATCGGTTCCTGGCTCGCAGAGTTTGTACCCAAATCCGCTTGCGACTCGGAAATCGTTTGCACGACCGCGGCATTCAGCTCTTCGCGGGCTTCGCTACGAATGTCCTGACTCTTTCGCCGCGCAGTCTTCTCGAGTGAGGCACGCAACTCGCGTTCCTTAACGGCTTCGACCACGCGCGCGACATTTTCATCGAAGCGCTTCAGCATCTCGGCGAATTGCGCATCGAGTTCCCTGATGCGCCTTTGCTGGCGATCGACCCATTCTGTGCGCAGCTTCTTGCGTTCTTCTTCGAGGCCATGACGTTCCGCCGCCATCTGCTGCTGCATGCGGTCCAGCTCATCGCGGCTGCGATGCAAATACGCGATCAAATCGGCGGCCTCGCGCGATTCCGGCGTCAGTAGGGACCGTGCCCGCTCAATAATGGGCGCCGCAATTCCCAATCGCTGAGCAATTGCGATCCCGCTCGATCCGCCTGGCACGCCGACCATCAGCCGGTACGTCGGCCGTAAATTCACATCGTCAAATTCAACTGCAGCATTCACGACGCCAGGCGTCGTCGAGGCGTAGGCCTTCAATCGGTCGTGATGCGTCGTCGCCAGAACGATGCAATTCTTCGCGCGAAATTCATCCAGCAGCGCCACGGCGAGCGCCGCGCCCTCTTCCGGCGCGGTCCCCGTGCCCATCTCGTCGACGAGCGCGAGCGACCGCGGCGTCGCAAGTTTGAGCATGGTCTTCAAATTCAGCAGGTGCGCAGAAAACGTCGAAAGATCCGCCGCAATCGATTGCTCGTCGCCAATGTCTACGAGCACGCGGTCAAAAAGAGGCAGCACCGCGCGCTGCGCCGCCACGGGAATGCCGGATTGGGCAGCTAGGGCCGCCAATCCTGTCGTTTTTAGCGCCACGGTCTTGCCGCCGGTATTCGGCCCGCTGATCACCAACACTTTTTCCGCGACGCCCAGCGCTAGCGTCATCGGTACAACCACGCGATCTTCGCGCCGCAGCTTGTCTTCGAGCACGGGATGCCGTGCATCAACAAGGCGCAATTCCGCGGCCTCGGAAAATTCCGGCATGGCCGCATCGAAATCGCGAGCAAATCGGCCGCGCGCAAACACGCCATCGAGCTCTGCGATGGTTTCCGCGGCATCGAGCAACGCGCCCCAAACCGTCTGCAGCCGTTCGGTAAGGCCATGAAGAATCTTTATAATTTCCGCCGCTTCGTCTTCAGCAAGTTGCGTAAGTTCGTTATTCGCTTCCACGGTTTCAAGCGGCTCCAGAAAAACAGTCTGCCCCGTTCCGCTCGCGCCGTGCACAATTCCAGGAACACTTCTGCGGTTCTCCGCGCGCACGGGAATCACGAATCGTTCATTGCGAAGCGTGACGTAATCTTCCCCGGCCTCCGCGTTGCGCGAGCGCATGATTTGCTTCAGTGTTTTCTGAATAGATTCGCGCGTCTGCGTAATGCTCGCTCGAATGCGCCGCAGCGTGGAGGAGGCATTGTCGCTGATCTCGCCACTAGGCAGCACGCATCGCCGAATGACCGTCAGCGTTTCACGGAAATCCGCTAGCGAAGCGACGCGAGCGGCAAGCAAAGGAAACTTCGCCGCATCCTCCCTGAATTGGCCGCGCAACCATCCTGAGATTTCCAGGAGCGACGCAGCATCCAACAGTTCTTTCGCTTCGAGAACAATCCCGGGCCCTTCGATTTTTTCGAGCCACCCCTGCGGATCGGCCAGCCCGCCGAATCCCAGCTCGCCGCCGCCGCGTAGCCATTCGCGCGCTTCGCGAATCAGCGCAAACGCTGCTTCGAGCGCCCCGTGGTCCGTGCCAAACTCCAGCGCGTCCACGGCTCGCCGACCCGGCGCGCACGTCGTCCTCAGCCGCAGCAGTTCGCGCAGCTTGTCAAACTCGAGTATGTCTTGTGCCGTTCGCGACATTTTGATTTTCGTTACTTGAAAATTCTCGTCAGATGCTTCCTCTCTATTTTCCGTTCGTGGCCGGAGGCGCGGCCGCGGGAGCCGGCTCGTTGAACTCTTCCATCATGGCGACGGACAATCCATTCAATGTGTCGGCGGCTTCATGATTCTTTCCGCCTTGGTTGTTACTCAAGAATGAAAAAATCAGTCGCCGGCCGTGCGACAATTCGGCGAAACCGGAAAGCGTCCGCACATGTTCGACTGATCCGGTCTTCGCGTGAATTTTCCCTGCGGCAATTGTGCCTTTCATGCGGTCCTGCAACGAGCCGTCGATTCCCGCAACGGGCAGCGACGCATAGTACGGCGCAAACCACGTCTGCCCTTGCGCGTATTTCAACAAGGTGACGACGGCCCGCGGCGTTACCAGGTCGTGCCGCGAGAGTCCCGAACCGTCCGTTTGGATGACGTCGTCGGGCGCGATTCCCGCGTCGGCGTAAAAGTCCTGCGGAACTTTTGCCAGATCTTCCGGAGTGCTCCACAGACCATTTTGCCGCGCAACAGTCCGCAGCAACGTCTCCGTGTGCAAGTTCTGGCTGATCTTGTTGATGAGCTTGACGGAATCGCCAAGCGGAACGGACACATGCTCCGCGAGAATGTCCCTTGGCGTTGGATCCGAATCCGGCACGTGGACCGCGCGGACTTTTCCGTCGATCTTCACGCCCCGCTCGGCTAGTAGCGCCGCAAGGAGTGAAGCCGCATGTTGCGCGGGATCCTCAATCGCGAGCACGAGTTTGCGCGGCGCGCTTTTTGCCGGAAGAGTGCCCCGCACCGCCACGAGATTCGATCCGGGGTCTCGCGTCAACGTCAAATCCGATTTTACGTCCGAGGCGGAAGTGATCACGTCGTCTTGCACCTTGAAATCCGGCGTCGGAGGCGCGACGGAAGGCGCGACAGGATCGCCCATTTTGTCGCCCGGGGTAAGCGTGAGCGTGACCGTGTTGTCGTCCACAACGATGGCGGAAATCGCCGCGCCGTATTCCCAAACCATGTCGCCGATTTCCCAGCCGTCTGGGTAGCGTCCGGGCGGAAAATAACTGTCATCTCCGATGACATCTCCCGTGATTTCAGCAACGCCGCGATGCACTAAAGCACCGGCGAATTCGATCAGCACTTTTTCCGGCGGGCCTTCAAATTCCTCCCTGAGATCGAAAGGAAACTTGCGGTTCGAGAGATTGGGATCGCCGCGACCTACCAAAATAACGTCGCCGGAAAGCGTTCCATCCGGTGAAATCGTGCCGCGCGTTTCGAGCGTGGTGTGAAACCTGTAGTCCGGTCCAAGTTTGGCGAGCGCCAGCGCAGTGGTAAAAAGCTTCATGTTCGAGGCCGGAACAAAATAACCGTCGGGATTTTTTTCGTAGAGCGTTTCCCCCGTCTTTGCATCGACGATGAGCAGTCCCCAATCGCCTTTGCTCGCCGGAGCGGCGCCCAGCAGAGCGTCGGCACGCGCGGTAAACCTTGCAGCTGCGGCTGCATCGTTAGCCGAGAGTGGCGCATGTGTTGTGTCGTGTTTTGCCGTGCAGCAACTTTGTTCGCGCACTCCATTCGATTGCGCGAGTGCCCCGGACGCAGCCAAAGCGCTCCACGCCATGACCACTGCCGCCGCGCGCCATTTACCCTTTTTTCGTATGCCCATGTTTTCTCTGCCTGCAAATCACCGCAGGTGAAAGTATAGTCGAAAGCCAGCGCAACATTTGGCGCGCCCGAGGCATCTACATACGGGTAGCGCGGTATCGACGTTGGCCCCTCACAAAGTGTTGGTTGCGCCTAAGCCATTGGCAACCTATGATTGATTAGCCCAGTAAATTTCAGCGAGGTGAAATTTGATTAAGCAGATTAGTTCTTGCCTTATGGCGGTGGCGATGATCGCCCCGCCTCTCCTGGCACAGGCTGACCGAAAAGAAGCGGACCGCCTTGACAATTGCGGCACGGTGATCAAGGAAGTGATGGATATTCCCGACGACATTCCCGAGGATCTCATCGACAAAGCGGAGTGCATCATTGTTTACCCCTCGGTTTTGAAAGCGGCGTTTATCGTCGGCGGCAGTTACGGCCGCGGAGCGATGACCTGCCGCACCGGTGAACACTACACGGGCCCGTGGAGCGCGCCTTCCATGATGGCACTCGAAGGCGGAAGCGTCGGCTTTCAAATCGGTGGACAAGCAACCGATTTTGTTCTGCTGGTGATGAACGCGCGCGGTGCACATTCCATCCTAAAGAATAAAGTAAAGCTCGGAGCGGACGCTTCCGTTGCCGCAGGTCCGAAGGGCCGCGCGGCCGACGCCTCCACGGATGCTACTCTGCGGGCCGAGGTGCTTAGTTATTCCCGCTCACGCGGCCTATTCGCCGGCATTTCCCTGGAAGGCTCGACGGTTCGCCCCGACAACGACGCCAACGAGCGTGTCTACGGAAAAGCGGTCAGCGCAGAGGCCATCATTTTCAAAGGCGCGGTTGCCGTACCTCCCGCAGCGCAACAAATGATCGCTTACCTCAATCGGAAGTCTCCTAAGAACCTTTCCGATCCCAACTCCCTGCGGGAATAACCCGCGATAGAATTCGGACAGCCAGAGAGACCCCGGCGTTTGCCGGGGTCTTCGCGTTTTTGGGAGGGACGTTGGGAGACAGGGCTTGACAAACACGAGAATATGACCTACGGTCATTAATGAACTATGGTCAAAAAACTCGAATCGAAGGTGCCTGTCTCTGGCTACGGTGCCACCCAGCGGATGCATGGGCGGCGTGAACGGCGAACCGTCGAAACACGCGAGCGCCTGTTTCGGGCTGCACTGGATCTCTTTGCCAGAAAAGGATTTAACGAAACGACCGTGGAGGACATTACGGAGGCCGCGGACGTCGGCAAGGGGACTTTTTTCAACTACTTCCCCAGCAAGGATCACATCCTCTTGGCTTTCGGAGAGATGCAGCTTGCGAAGCTGCAGGCCGCCATCGAGGAAACCCGCCGCACCCGCGAACCGATGCCCCAGTTTCTTCGTTCGCTGGGCGTTCGGATGACCCAAGAACCTACCCGGCACCCCGGGATCATCCGGACACTTCTCCAGGCCTATCTCTCGACCACACCGGTCCGTGAAGCCATGCTTGATTTGCAAAAACGCGTCCACGACCTGCACACCGAGATTGTCCGGCTGGGCCAGGAACGGGGAGAAATCCGCAATGATCTGCCGGCAGCCGAGATTGCGCACGTATTTCGACAAACAATCTTCGGAACGCTTTTGATGTGGTCGCTACATGGCGACGCGACCCTGCACACGCGCATTGAGTCCGCGTTCAACGTGCTGTGGTCCGGACTGGCCCCGCGCAATTTGGCCAGTTCTCTGCCAGAAATCGCACCGGCCGCAGTTCCGTTTTTTACTTGTGGGGATTGATTTCATGAAACGCAAAGGCATCGTCATCCTGATTTTGGTGGCCGCCATTCTGGGCGGCACGGCAGTTTACGCAACATGGTTTCGGCACGACAGCACGCTGAGAGGATCGGGCACGGTGGAAGCTCGCGACATCCGCGTCGGCTCGGAAGTCGGCGGCCGCATCGACAAGATTCTGGTCCGCGAAGGCGATGTCGTACATCCCGGCGAGATCATGATCACCTTTGACGACAAGGAATTGCTAGCCTCGCTGGATCAGACGCGAGCCGCCGCCGAAAAAGCAGAGCGCGGCTATCGCAAAGAGGACATCGACGAAGCCCGTGCCGCGGCAGCGCAAGCGAGAGCGGATTACGAGCTGCGCATGGGCGGATACCGGAAGGAAGACATCGACGCGGCGCAAGCCGACGTCGAACGTGCGGCGGCCGATGAAGTTCGGACGCACCTTGATTTCCAGCGCTACGATGCGCTAGCCAAAAAAGATTTGGTGTCCAAACAGCAGCGCGACACGGCGGAAGCCGATTGGAAGATGGCCGTCGCGCAGCAGCAGAGCCTGCAACATAAGCTGGCCGAGTTAAGACGCGGGTATCGGCCCGAAGAAATCGCATCGGCCAAGGCAAACTACGAGGAAAAGCTGGCTACTTTGGAGAAGTACGAACGCGGCAACCGGCGAGAGGACGTGGAAGCGGCAAAAGCAGCTTACGCATACGACCAAGCGCGGTTTCGGGAACGGCAAGTTGTGGCGCCTTCGGAGGCCACGGTCGAAGTGCTCGATGTGCGTCCAGGGGACCTGATCGCGCCCAATACGCCAATCGCCACGCTTTTGGAGAAAGATCAAATATACGTTCGGATTTACATTCCGGAGACGCAATATGGGCGCATCCATCTTGGGCAAAAGGCGGAAGTGCGTGTCGATTCTTTGCCGAACACGGTTTTTGACGGGGTGGTCGAGCAGATCAATCAGCAAGCCGAATTTCTACCACGCAACGTGGAAACGCGCGACGAACGCGTTCACGAAGTCTTCGGCATAAAAATCCGGATCGACGATCCCGCCGGCCGCATTCTCGCGGGCATGGCTGCGGACGTAACGTTGAAAGCGGGCAGCTAGACCGTGACCACCGCCCCGCAAACTCCGGCGGACGCTTCCATCTCCGCCGAACATCTTGTCCGGCGCTTTGGGCAATTCACGGCCGTGAACGACGTGAGCTTTCGCGTGGAAAAAGGGGAAATCTTCGGCTTTCTCGGCCCCAACGGCAGCGGAAAAACAACTGTCATAAAAATGCTCACGGGTCTCTTGCCGCTTAGCGCGGGCTCCGCGCGGGTTGAAGGGCTTGATGTCCGCACGGATTCGGAAGCCATTCGCGAGCGCATCGGCTACATGTCACAAAATTACAGTCTCTATTACGATCTGACGGTGGCAGAAAATCTGCAATTCTACGGTCGCATTTATGGGCTCGATGCAGCGCGGCTAAAGAGACGGATCGACGAAACTGTCGAACTCAACGGACTCGCGCCCTATCTGAATCGGCTTTCGGCGCAGCTCTCCGGAGGATGGAAGCAGCGGCTGGCGCTTGGATGCGCGATGCTCCATGAACCCAGGCTTCTTTTCCTTGACGAACCAACCGCTGGCATCGACCCGGTCGCTCGCCGCGAACTTTGGGATTTGCTTTTCGATCTTTCGGGACGCGGCATTACTTTTTTCGTGACCACGCACTACATGGACGAAGCGGAACGCTGCAACCACGTCGCGTACATTTATTTCGGAAAAATTATCGCCGACGGGACGCCCCGGACCCTCAAGGAGCTTCCGCAAATTCAGCCAATCGGGACGCGGCGCGTGGGAATCGTCACTCCGGATGCAACGCGTGCGCTGCGCATCGCCCGCACGATTCCCGCAATTCGCAGCGCGACGATCTATGGCGATTCCATCCATGCGCTCGTAGAAAAAGACTTTGCGCTCAGCGAACTCGGCCCGCTGTTTGCAAAACAGGACGTTTCCGTCTCCGAGATTCGCCCGCTCACCCCCAGCCTCGAAGACGTATTCGTGGAACTCTCGGCTCAACAGCAGACTTCGCAGGAGGCCGTTGGTGCCTAACGTCTTCCGCGGTTTCGGCGCGGTCTTTTATAAGGAAGTTCTGCACGTGCGCCGCGATTTCGCGACTCTGTTCTTTTCTCTCATCATCCCCATCCTTCAGATGGTGCTCCTCGGGTTTGGGATCGACACGAACATCCGCCAGATCAACACGGTGGTCTTCAACGCGGATGACCACCGCCAAAGCCGGGAATTGATCGATCGGCTTAAGAATTCGGACACTTTCCACGTCATTCGCTACGTCGAGAGCGACAAGGCAATGAATGAAGCGATTATCAGCGGCGATGCGCGCGTCGGCATTAAAATCCCTGTCGATTATTCCGACAAGCTGCTTCATGGGCAGAGCGCCCAAGTTCTAGTGCTCATCGACGGCTCGGATTCCTCCGTGGCGGGAATCGCCATCAACGTCACCACGTCCATCGGGCTGGACGAGTCTCTTCGGCGAGCTCTGCCGGCAGGCGCTTCCTTCGCCGTGGACATGCGTCCGCAACTTCTCTTCAATCCTGATTCCCGTTCGCCGAATTTCTTTCTGCCGGGACTGATGGCTATTTTGCTGCTGAACGTCACCACGTTCCTCACGGCGTTCGCCATCGTCCGAGAAAAGGAGCGTGGCACCCTCGAGCAGCTTTTTGTAACGCCCGTGCAGCCCTTCGGCCTGCTTCTCGGGAAGCTGTTACCTTATTTTGCCATCGGATTTTTTGAGCTGTGTCTGATTGTCACGGCCATGCGTTATGTCTTCCTCATCCCCATTCACGGCAGCGTCATTCTTCTCGCGCTTATTTCGCTGCCGTACCTATTTGTATCGCTTTCGCTAGGCATCTTGATTTCCAGCAAAGCGAACTCCCAAGGTGAAGCCATGCAGCTTGCTTTTCTCACCATTCTTCCCAGCGTGTTCTTTTCCGGCTACATTTTTCCGCGCGAAACCATGCCGTATATTTTTCACGCCCTCAGCTATCTCGTTCCTGCCAGCTATTTTATCAACATCACGCGCGGCATCATTCTGCGCGGCGCCGGAATTCAGGATCTTTGGACGGACGCGCTGGCTCTCTTCGCCATGGGTACGTTTTTGCTGTTTATTGCCGCTCGCCGCTTCCGCAATAAGGTCATCATGGCGTAAACGGGAATCTGAGGCGTTTTGTCTTTTCATTCGCGGCGCTGTATTCTGCTGGTTTGTGCGTGGGTCGCGGGGAGCCGCTGTGTCCTGTCCGATTTGTGAAAAACGCAAAGCCGAGCGATTTTGTCCGGCCAAAGGCGAAAAAATCTGTGCCGTCTGCTGCGGCACGGAGCGCGAGGTTTCGATTGATTGTCCCTCAGATTGCAGCTACTTGATCGCGGCGCATCGGTACGAGGACCAGCACCAACGCGCGCTACCGGAGGACACGCCGCTGCTGGACGCCAAAGTTTTTCAGGACGTCGTTTACGCTCACCAGGATGTGCTTTCCGGCGTGGCCTACACGGTCGCAAAATTTTCGGCCGCGCATCCCGCAACCACGGATCCCGACGTGCTAGCGGCTCTGCAAACTCTCGCAGAAACCTCAAAAACACTCAGCTCTGGAATTATTTATGAAAAGTCGCCGGACGCTCCGCTTCCGCGAGAGCTCTACACCGCTCTCTCGGCTTTTTTGAACGAAGCCAAGCAGCAATCCATCGAGCAGCCCGGCGCCGCTGCGTTTGTTAGCCCGACCCCGGTCAAGGGCAGCGAAGTTTTCTCACTGCTTGTTTTTCTGTACCGCATGGGACTGCTGCGCACAAACGGTCGCCCCCGCGCGCGGCGGTTTCTCGAATTCCTCCGCAGTCAATTTCCTGCCGCTCCGGAACTCAAACGCGAAGAATCGCGCATCATTGTTCCCTGAGATTGCATCGATTTCAGCCGCGTGATTCTCCGAATTCGTTGAGCGACGGACTCGCGCGGGTTGCGCCATCAGGTTGCAGTCTACTTGCGCGCACGCTGGAGCCCGCCTATATTATGCGCGAGGTGAAACTCGTGAATCGTTTGCGGCGTCTTCTTGTTCTCGTTTTGTTGGCTTTCGTCGCTCCCGCGCTCGCTTTGGCTGCGGATGCTCCAAAGCTTGTTCAGAAGGATGGGCGCTGGGCGCTCTTCGTGGACGGAAGTCCGTATCTCATGCTGGGAGGACAAATTCACAACTCGAGCGCGTGGCCCTCGGAGCTGCCGCAAGTGTGGCAATCGCTCGCCGCACTTCACGCCAACACGCTGGAAGCGCCGGTTTACTGGGAACAAATGGAGCCCCAGCCGGGCCAGTTCGACTTTACGAATGTAGACGCGGTTGTGAAAGGTGCACGCGAACACAACCTGCACGTTGTGCTGTTGTGGTTCGGCACCTGGAAAAACGGGAACATGCATTACGTTCCGCAATGGATCAAGACGAATCCGGAGCGGTTTCCGCGCGTGATCAAAGCGGATGGCGAACCGATAGATGTACTTAGCGCAAATTCGCGGGCAAATCTGGACGCGGATAAAGCGGCGTTTACGGCTCTGATGAGCCATCTGAAAGTTCTGGATGGAGTGGAGCACACCGTCCTGATGGTCCAGGTGGAAAATGAATCGGGCATTGTCGGAAGCGTGCGCGATTTTTCTCCCACTGCAAACGCCGAGTTTGCCGGCCAGGTTCCGGCGGACTTGCTGGCGATTGCGCACAAATCTCCGGGCACTTGGAGCCAAGTCTTTGATTCCGAGGCGGACGAGATTTTCCAGCTGTATCACCAGGCGCATTATCTCAATGAAATCGCCGCCGCGGGCAAGGCTGAATTCGCGATTCCGCTTTACATCAATGTGTGGCTCAGTTACCCGCCAGGGGAATTGCCCGAGAGAGCCGTGCGGATTCCCGGCATTCAGTATCCCAGCGGGGGCGCGGTGCAGAAGTACGTGGGGATGTGGCGCAAGCTGGCTCCTTCCCTCGATGCGATTGCGCCCGACATTTATGCGAGCGATGCCGGATTCGTTCAGGACGTCATCAACGCCTATCGGCGGCCTGACAATCCTCTGTTAATCCCCGAAATCGGAAGGACAGACAGTTTTGCCAAGTTCTTGTTCACCGCTTTGGGAGAGGGGGCCATCGGATTTGCGCCATTTGGAGTGGACCAGACAGGATGGAACATCCTCGGCGACGAACCCATCAAAGCGCATGCGAGGAATTTTGCGCTGATCGGTTCGATGGACAGAGAAATCGCCAAGCTGAATTTCGAAGGGAAGCTAAAAACTTCAGTGGAAGAGGCCGGACAGGCGCGGCAAGAATTGGATTTCGGCGCATGGCAGGCAACCGTATCGTTTGGTTTTCCCCAATTCGATGGACGTCGGCCTCCTGGTACGACCGACTCTCATGGAGTTGCGCTTGTGGCGCAACTTGGGCCGGACGAGTTCTTGGTGACAGGAATAGATGCCAGCGTTAGCTTTCACACGCCCGGCCGCTTGCCAGGGTTGCGTATGCAGATTCTTTCGGCCGAAGCAGGCATCTACGAGAATGGCGTGTGGAAGATGTTGCGCCTGTTGAATGGCGACGAGACGGACCGTGGTTTGAACTTCCACCAGGAGCCGGAAGTCGTGCGAATCCGCCTGGGCAGATTCTAAAGAAAACTGAACGCCGTTCAATGCGGCTATCCAGCTGACTCCGGCGATTCTTGTGCGGCGAATTTTCCGCCGAGTCCGAGCCGAAAAGCGCAGAATCCCACAGCATCATCGCTGACGTCACTTTGTTGGCGGAAGCCAAGAGGTGGAATCTGGTAGTATTTTTCTTGCGCAATTTTCCAATGGAGGGCCGAAATGTTTGACGCGGGACACGGGTATTGTGTGCGGCGCAGAACGCCACGAGCGAGCACGTTTTTCGTACTTGCCGCGCTGATCCTGTTCAGTATTGCCGGCGCGATCCTTGTCCCTCCTGCTGCTCGGGCACAAGAACGCGAGGCCGCGGCCAAACTTGTGGCGCGCACCATGGCCCCTCCGGAATTTCGCCCGAAGAGTTTTCGCGGCGGAGAATGGCTCGGCAATGGAGACTTTTATCTCGCGCTGGAACCGGCGGCGACTGGCGCGGGCATCGACATCGTTCGCTACCAGACAGCCACCGGCGCGCGGGACATTCTGGTCCCTGCCAACCGCCTGATTCCCGCCGGCGGGAAAAGGCCTTTGCCCATCGAAGACTACGCGTTCTCCGCTGAC
>JBARCY010000138.1:0-2791 GCA_049794595.1 Candidatus Acidiferrum sp. | reverse complement strand
GCGTGCGCGTGTCCATGGGCAATGCCAAGTGGAGCGGCGAGTTGGAGCTCATGACCACCAATGGCAGCGTGGACGTGACGCTGCCGCCTTCCGCGGAATTCAAGGTCGATGCCGCCACCACCAATGGTGGGATTCGCTCGGACTTTCCGATTACCGTGCAGGGAACATTTGGGCCGAAGACGCTCTCCGGGACGGTGGGCGGCGGGGGAAGAGAATTGAAGGTCGCCACAACGAATGGCGGCATTGAGTTGAAGAAAAGCTGAAAGCGCGTCTTAAAACCGAAGGGCGCGGCACCCGGAACCCCCGCGCCAACCGTCCTCGACAGCGCCGCAAAATCGCAGCTATTCCGTTCTCTTCGTTGCCCCACAGGCGTGCGTGTTCAGGAGCTGGCGGAGGAGGCGAGGGGCGCAGTGCTGAGGCAGACTTCGGCGCCGTGTAGGACGCAAGTGTCGGCGGGCTCGTGCGCGTCGCGGCGGACGGATTTCAGCCTGATCAGGCCTCCCGTTGTGAGAGCTTTCTTCATCAACGGTTCGAGCGCTGGGTCGCGAAGGCTGCCGCCGGAAAACATGCCGGTGGGCGTGACCATCTCGGCGGAGTAGCCGCTCTGTTCGCGTACGATTTTGGTCATTATGCCCTGGCCAACTCGTGGATTCACAGCCATGGTGAAAGGGACGACCAGGCGTCCGCGATGGCGCAGGCGCTCGAGCCAAATCGTTTGCGGATGCGTGACGCCGCAATTTACGAACATGGCGTCGCAGGGGCCAGGGTCAAATGCGGCGCCATCTCCCTGGTGGACGGTTACGTTCGTGTAGCTCGCGAGATTTTCTTTGGCGCGAGCGGCGAGATCGGATTGGAGTTCCAGTGCCACGACGCCGCCGCTTGGGCCAACGACTTCCGCGATGATGGCTGTGTAATAACCGACGCCGCAGCCGAGATGAAATGCGCGGTCGCCGGGTTGAAGCGCGAGCGCGTCGATCCAAGTCGCCAGGGCGCTGGGCTGGCCGTTGTTGATTTCCTTCGCGCGGTCGAGCGCGACGACGACGTTGTGATAAAGATCGCGCGGGTCGTCCACAGTGACGTAAGAGGACTCGCGCAAACCAGCTATGGACAGAGCACGGGCCTCCGGGGAGCTGATCTGCCAGGGCGCGGGGCCTAGGAATTTTTCGCGCGGGACGCGCGCGTAGGCCTCGACTAGCCCCGGCGTGGCGGCAATGGCGACAAATCGTATTTCTTGGGCGTAAAAGGCGCGGCAGTCTTCCAGGGTGAACAAGGCAAGCGCTCCTGTTTGTGGCGCGTTGCGATTGTACTACGGACGGGCGGCCCGGATAGAGCTTCCCTTTTCTGTTCACGTAGGGACCGAAGGGGACAGACGGAACGCTTTCCTAACGTCCGATGACCGGTACTCCCACTAAGCTACAGTTTCAGGCAAAATGATTCGGAAACGTCCCGTCTGTCCCCATGTTTCCCCATGTTTCCATGTTTCAGAACAGATCGGCCAGGCCACGGCTACGTGATAGGATTGGCGACCGAGTAGCGATTGAAAGGAGGACTTTCCAATGGCGATATCAGTGCTTGGGCTTGCGTTTTATCTGATGGCGTTGGGAAGTTGGGGCAAAAGCCTCAGTGCGAAGAATGCACCCCTTAACCGCAGGCGCTTATATGGGGTTCTCGCAGCCATTCCTTCGATTGTTGCGCCGCTCTATTATGGTTACGGCGATTACACGAGCGGCCTGTTCATTTTCATGCTTGCTTGGTGCGGCATCGTAGCCGTCTTGGGTTTCATTACAGTTGTCTACGCTCCTAAATGGATTGTCGGTGCGCCCAAGCCCGGCGAGAATCCAGCCCCGAAGTGAATCGGGCGATGAGAATCGACGGCTGTTGACTTTCGCTTTGTCTTCGTCTACGCTAAGGTCGGAGGGTCTGTGGATGAAAATAGTTGGATTTTTGGCTGGGTCTAAAGCCTACAGCGAAAACGTCAGGCAAAAGGAAATGGAAGAACGGATTCGTCGGCTCGCCCCGTTAGCGATGGCCACCTTGAAGAATCTCGGATACGGAAAGCGGTCAGACTTACGGTAACAACGAATAAGGATGGAGCATGACTCTAACTGGACACTGGAATCGGGCAAAGCAAAAGCCTTACCACATCGAGACACGCGATGGTCTGCTACGCGAAGAACAGAAATGGAAAGACGCCCTGAATCACTACACCGACGTAGTTGGCTCTTACATTGAGTCGGGCGGGAACGTTAGCCGTAGCCGTGTATCAGCATTCACCATTATTGTGGGTGTCAATCTTCGAGAGCTGCGGAGCACCAGGGAGATGAGGGACATTCTCTCCGCTGCTTAGTTAAACTCGGGAAACTCCGGGAAGGTCAGGGACGGACGGAACGTTTTCCCAGCGTCCGATGACAGGTCGTCGGACACAGCCGCAGTTTCAGGCAAAATGATTCCGAACGCCTCGTCTGTCCCCACGTTTTTGTCCCCATGTTTTAATACCTCGTGGCGCTCGCTTCAAACACAACGCAAGAGTCCGCACCGACGGCCGTTTACAGCCTGCGCCGAAACGTTTCTACCGTAATGATGAGGCGCAAAATACAGAATGCGGAATTCTTATGAGAAGAGATCAGGCCTAAAAGGCCGCTGCGTCAGGGAATGTTCACCACCGTGCCCACTCCGGCATAGAGGTACTTGTCCCCGAAAGTCTTTTGCAACATGGCAAACATCGGCTCTCCTGTGCAGTGGCCGATGGCGACGTAGTCGAGTTTCCATTGCTCGCGCAGAGCCGTCGATA
>JBARCY010000137.1:0-5296 GCA_049794595.1 Candidatus Acidiferrum sp. | reverse complement strand
GTCACGTAGTTCGCGCCAGGATTGTTGCGGTTGAAAAGATTGAAAAACTCGATGAACGGCGTAGCTGTATACCGTTCATGAAAATGAATCGGCCGGCTCACGCGCATATCGGTTTGAATGTAAGGCGTGCCGCGAAATTCGTCGAGCGTTGTTTTGACGCCATCCACAACCGCGCGATCCGAACCGTCGGCGTTGGTAAGCGTGATGGGCCGCCCGCTTTCCGCCTGCGAAAGGAAACTCACTTCAAAGCCGCCGGGCGCACGAAACGTCCCGATCAAAACGGCCCGATGCGTAACGTCTTCGCCCGACGGGCCATAGTCACCAGGCGCAAACGCGTCAAACGGATTGCATACGCCGTTGACATAATCGAAGAGTTCGCCAAGCACGCAGCCCCACGTTTTTGCGCTCGATAGCGTGTAGTTGGCAACGAGGCTGAAACGCTTCGCAATGTTTCCCTGCAAATGCACTTTGAGCGCTTTGTAGCTCGAGCGGTTGTCGCTGCGATACACGGCGATGCTGCCAAACGTGCTGTTCGGGAAATCGTAGTGCCGATAGCCGTGCATTCCCGTTTCCAGTGTGAAGTCCGTGCTCAGCGTCCAGTTGGCGTTGAACGCGTGCTGCACGCCACCGGTCGCGTGCATCGCATACGGCGTGTGGTAATTCGGATCGATGATGGATGGCGCGGCAACTCCCCCGCCGGTCGCAACGTTGGTATCATTCACGGCTTGAAACGCGCTGACCCAGCCGTTCTGCGCGAGGTCGTCGTAGTACATGCCGAAGCCCGCGCGAATCACGGTTTTTCCGGAATCGCCCGGCGAATATGCAACGCCGACGCGCGGCGCAAACGCTTTGCGATAATCGTGCGGCGCACCGCTAATGAACGGGGCCATCGAGGGATCGAGCGAGAGCAAAAACGGATTGTCCGCCTGGCTGCGGCCGGAAGCGTCGAAGAGGCCAAACGTTGTGTCGTAACGGAGGCCGTAATTGACGGTGAGATTTCGCGTGACACGCCAGGAATCTTCCGCGTAAAAGCCGAGACGCTGCACATTTTGCGAGAAGCTGCCGTCGCCCGCGGGAGTAACGCTGCAAGTTGTGCCGGGAGTGACGAGTGGAGAAGGCGTCGCCGAGCAGGAAGTGAGATCGGTTGTGAATTGCGCCGGGTCCGCGGCGTAGTCGGTCGGGTCGAGCACAAAGGAAACAAGAGTTTCCGCATTGGCGGTGAGCGCGCCGCTCATCACCGGCTCGTGAATAAAATTAATCCCGAAGCGCGGCGCATGTTTTCCGGTCGTATGTGTCACGTCATAACGCACCTGATATTTTTCCTGATTGCGCAAAGTAGGAAACGCGGTGATCGCGGTAACGAATTGATTGTCGCCGAAGGTTTCCAGACCTGATGTGGTCGCAGTGGTGGAACTGAAGGGAAACGCGAGAGCGAAACCCAAATCAGAATTGCGCGTTTGCGTGAGATGCAAGCCGCTGCCGCCAAAATCGAACGAGCCGAGCCAGTCCGGACTAAACGTGAATTGATTGCCAAGCGCAAAGCTCCAGTAATTGTTGTGCGTGGTCGCGCCCGTGGAGGGCAATGTTCCCTGCTGAACAAGAGCGTTGTGAGTGAGGTAGCTGTCGGCGGAAAAACGCAGAAACCACTGCGAGCGATCGGACTGCTGCCAGTCGAAACGCACGGTACCGTCGGAGTCGCGAAAGGGGACTGGAACAGAACTTGGCACGGAAATCGATGGAACGGTTGTCCCGTTCACATCGACTAATCCTTGTTGAGCGAGCTGCGACAGCGCCTGGAATTGCGTTTGACTGGGGTCGCTGTAGGCGATGCTGGCGTCTTCGTGAATGAATTCGAACGAAGAGTAAAACCAAACTTTATCTTTCACGATGGGACCACCGATGGAGCCGACATAATTCTGGCGAGAAAACGGCTGCTTGGGATTTGGCGCGGGATTGTCGATGGGAAAGCGGGCGTTAAACGAGGCGGCGCGCTCATAGAAGGCGTCGTCGCTGTGCCACTCATTAGTGCCGCTCTTTGTTGTGATGACCACGGAAGTTCCGGTGGTGCGGCCGGTGTCCGCATCGGTCTGCGCGGTTCGAATGGCGAACTCCTGAATGGCTTCCGGCGAAAAGTTCTGCAGAAAACCGCCAATCCAGTCATCGGAATTGTCGATTCCATCTACGGAAACTTCGTTGTTGAGACCGGAGCTGCCGCCGGTGGAAACGGCGGTAATGCGGGCTTTCGTGGGATCGGAAGGCTCGACGGGCTCGGTTCCCGGCGCCATGTAAGCGATATTGGCAAAACTGCGCGCGGGCAGAGGGATGGTGTCCAAATCGTGAGAAGTGATGATCGCTTGCTGGACAGCACTGGAAGTGTCCATCTGTTGCGTGGTGATCGAGGAAGCCTGGCCTTGAACGTTGAAGGTTTGCTGCACGGCCTTAGGTCTAAGAATGACGGTCATCTCTTGCACGTAGCTGATATTTACTCGGACCTCGGAGGCAGCCTCGGCAAAACCGGCGGCGGTTACAATCACGCGATAGTTCCCAGGAACAAGATCGTCAATGCGAAATTCTCCGCGATCATTGCAGGACGCTTCGCGGCGAAACGTCGATTCCTCGGCCTGGACAACAATCCTCGCGGAAGAAATTCTGCCGCCGCTCACATCTTGAACGGTGCCCCGGAGAGCGCCGCGGGGATTTTGCGCGAAGGAAGCGAAGGGCAGGAGTAGGAGGAGGAGTAGAAACAGGAGAGACGAGAGAAAAGGGCGATGCGCAAAAGGCAATGTCGTGGTCAGCGAATGATAAGATTTCATGTCGTGCGATAGGCTACTGGAGGGATGCGACTACTACCATCAGTCGTAGAGGAGGATGGGGTGACGGGTGGCCAGCCCCAGAAGGCGTGCTCTCCACGGCAGGCAGCCCGCTCAGCAGCACGGCCTGGCTCGCTGGGGCGCAAGGTGGGGTGAGCTTGGAAGAGGAAAGCAGGGAAAAAGAAAGAGGGCACGATGTATCGTGCCCCTACAAGGGATGAGGGGTTTACGGTATTCTGCTACGACTATGCATGACTTGAACTATTTCAGAGACCACTTGGATTTATTTGCAGAGATGGCGAAGAAGCGGGGGGCGGCGCTGGATTTGGAGGGATTCCGCGCGCTGGACCGGGAGCGGCGGGAGTTGATCACCGCGAACGAAGCGCGCAAAGCGCTGCGGAACAAGGCGAGCGACGAGATTGCGCGGCTAAAGAAGGCCAGAGAGAACGTCGACGCGTTGATCGCAGAGATGAAGCAGGTGTCGGAGACGATCAAAGCGGCGGACGAGCGCGTGGCGGAGCTGGATGCGAAACAGCGCGAGTTTATGCTGACGCTGCCGAACCTGTTGGACTCCTCGGTGCCGATGGGACGAGGCTCCGAAGAGAATGTGGAGGTGCGACGGTGGGGCGCGCCGCCGAAGTTTGATTTCAAGCCGAAGCCGCACTGGGAGCTGGGAGAAAACGCAGGGATTCTGGATTTGGAGCGAGCGGTGAAAATCGCCGGAACGCGGTTTGCGCTTTACCGCGGAGCAGGGGCGCGACTGGAACGGGCGCTAGCGAATTTTTTTCTGGATATACACACGCGGGAGCATGGGTACACGGAGATTTTGCCGCCGTATCTTGTGAATACGGCGTCACTGGTGGCTGATGGCAAGCTGCCGAAATTTGCCGGGGATATGTTCCACCTGGAAGGCACGGATTTGTGGCTGACGACGACGGCGGAGACGGAGCTGACGAATCTATTTCGGGACGAGACTCTGGATGGGAGCTTGCTACCGATCAACGTGTGCGCGTGGACGTCGTGCTTTCGCTCGGAGGCGGGCGCGGCGGGAAAAGATACGCGGGGGATCAAGCGGCAGCACCAATTTCAAAAAGTGGAGTTGTTCAAGTTTACGCATCCAGAGAAGAGTTACGAAGAGCATGAGGCACTGGTGAAGAATGCAGAGGCGCTGCTGCAAAAATTGGGAATTCACTACCGCGTGATGCTGCTCTGTTCGGGGGACACCGGGTTTGCGTCGTCGAAGACGTACGACATTGAGGCATGGCTGCCTTCGAGCAGCGAGTACATGGAGATTTCTTCGTGCTCGAACTGCGAGGCGTTTCAGGCGCGGCGGGCGGGGATACGTTTTAGGCCGAAGGGCGGGGGGAAGAGCGAATTTGTGCACACGCTGAATGGCTCGGGGCTGCCCATTGGACGGACGTGGATTGCGATTGTGGAGAATTATCAGCAGGCGGATGGTTCGATTGTGGTGCCGGAGGTTTTGCGGCCGTATATGGGGATTGAGAGGATACCGGCGGAGGGAGTAATGAATTAAGGAGGTAACGGAAGGAGAGGAAGTAAAGGAGCAGAAAGCCTCCGCATACGAACAGTGCCTGCGGGCGGCCTTGCCCTGCTGGATGCCTTGCAACCAACTGATAATAAACAGTTTAATCCAAGAATAAGGTCAAAATAGCCCAAGTGGACGAGGCTTTTACGCCGCGCAAAGTGTTGAAAGTACAGCTTTTCGTTTGACTCTGCCTTTTCGCCTTGCATACACTCGCCTCAGTACTATTTGGCGCGACAATGAGCGGACCCAGGGGGATTTACGGGCCGCAAGAAGAAACGTGATCCCGAACGAGCAAAAATAGGAGATTGGGCCTCGGCGCGTTTTGGGGTCATCGGTGGAAGAGTCTTGCGCTGGAAGAAGCAATGAACTTTCTGGGCAGAGCGATGAGATTTTTGTTTTGGGTGCTGATCGTGTCGTGGAGCGTGGCTTTGCTGCGACGGCTGGCGAGGTGGATGTTGCGCGAGGCGTTGCCGGCGCAGATGGATCAGGACGCCGCGGGCGGTGGTGCGAGCGTTGGAGCCGCCGCGGAAAATGCGCAGACTGGATTGACGGGTAGGAAATTGGTGCGCGACCCGGTGTGCGGGATGCATGTGGCAGAGGAGCTTTCGATTCCGCTGCGCGATAGCGGAGAGATGGTGCATTTTTGCTCGGTGGAATGCCGGGACGAGTATGCGAAGAGCATACAGAGGAAGGCAGCAAGCGCTTAGAAGAGTTACAAGCCCCGGGCAGTTGAAAATTTACACGAAAAGAAGTCGAGACTAGACGCGAATAGGAAAGGACCGACGCCGATGGCCACGGTCGCAAAGCCCACAGGGCCGATAAGACAGATTGGCGCACCGCCGATGGTGCCGCGAATCGCTCCGCGAGAAGATTTGAATCCGTTTCGCATCGCGCAGATTCAGTTTGATATGGCGGCCGAGTTTTTGAAGCTGGAGCCGGG
>JBARCY010000136.1:0-4573 GCA_049794595.1 Candidatus Acidiferrum sp. | reverse complement strand
GGGATTCGGCGTGTTCACCATTCTGTTTGGAATTTCTCGCAGTCTCGTACTTTCGATGGTCGCATTGTTTTTTGTCGGCGCAACGGACATGGTCAGCGTCGTCGTCCGCGCCATTCTGATCCAGGTGACTACGCCCGACGAGATGCGCGGCCGCGTCAACGCCGTGGACATGGTTTTCATCGGGGCCTCGAACGAGTTCGGCGAATTCGAGTCTGGACTGACAGCACAATGGTTCGGAACCGTGCCCGCCGTCGTTCTGGGAGGAATTGGAACTATCGTTGTGACAGCAATCTGGGCGTGGCGATTCCCCGAATTAAGGAAGGTCGAGCAGATCCACTCGTTACCGACGCGCGCGGCGTGAATTTTCTGACGGTGAACGCTCTGAAGGTTGCGCCCATCAAAATCGCAGAGGCTCGGTGCAAGCGCCCCGTTGGCGCGGCACGCTCACCGCATTCATCCTATTACTGCTTCGGTTTCGCTGGCGTCGCGCTTGCTGGCACGGCCGGGTTTGCAGCGACGCTTGGCGCAGCGCCGGCGACTGCGGACGCGGGAGGAGCAGGAGGCGCGATCAAAGCGGTTTTCACCGACGCCGGCACTTTGTCCGAATTTGCCAGCAACACGCTGACTTCCCAGATTTCCGTTTCCGACAAACGCCTCTTGAAGCTCGGCATGCCCGTCAGCCGAATCCCGTTCTCCGCTTTCCAATACGTTTCGGAAGCTGGATCATCCGATACGCCCACTCCATGGAAAAGCTGCGGCGGCGAAGGGGACATGCCCTGCCCTATGTTGGTCTTCGGCTGGTCGGGGAGGCCGTGGCACACGGCGCAATTCTGTTTGTAAACCTCCGCGCCAGCGAGATAGCTTTTCTCGTCCGCAACCACCGGCGAATCCGGAATCTTCTGCTTTGCAATACGCGCGTCGATGGCCATATGCGCGAGCTTCATTTCGAAGGGAAGAGGCGGATCGCTCGCCGCGATGGGCGCCCGCCCGGTGGAAAAATAAAAGTAAACGCCGCAAACAAACAGCAGGATTGCGAGCAGAAAGCCGATAATCAAGCCCTTGAACATGTCTAATATCACCCGCCCTTTTCACAATTTCTGTCGCCACCATTTCGCGGCCTAAGACGTCGCGGAGCGCTAGTGTAAGCTCTCCGCCGCCCCACTTCCTACAAGAAATATCGCCCTCGAGCGCTCTCCAAATTGCCCTCCTGGCCTCCAGTTTTGGCTTTAGCCGTGCGCTTTCCCTGGAGGCTCTGGCCTGGTAACCAATTTCCCCTGAAATCCGTCTTAGACTATGCGCAGGTCGTCTTTTCCGGTAGGCTCATAGTTTGGGCGGGAACCCCTCAATGTATCCCCGCTGATGTCTTGCCCCGGCAGACTCACTCGCACCATGTGCTTTGAATGACAGGAGAGTACGGATGGGCCACCTCGACTCGCTAGAGCTTCCCGAACAGGGCGCGCGAAATTCTTCCGCGTCACCGCCCGTCAAGAGCCGCTGGTGGCTCTGGATTGTGGTTCTCGGGATAATCGGCATTGGTATCTGGTATTTCCGAGGAACGCGCTCGACGAGTGAAGCCGGCGGGAAGGCCGCCGCAGGCGCGGCTGGGCAGGGAAGGAGGGGCGCTGGAGGCGCAGGGCTGATCGTACCGGTAGTTGTCGCAACAGCGCAGAAGGGCGATCTTCCCGTTTACCTCATCGGTCTAGGCACGGTCACCGCTTTCAATACGGTCACCGTCCGCAGCCGTGTCGACGGCGCGATTGTGAAAGTGAACTTCACCGAGGGTCAATTCGTCCACCAAGGCGATGCTCTTATCGAAATCGATCCTCGCCCCTACCAAGTGATGCTTGAGCAGGCAGAAGGCCAGCTCGCCAAAGACCAGGCGCAGCTCCACGACGTACAAGTCGATTTCGAGCGCTACACGCTTCTATTCAATGAAGGTGTGATCCCCAAGCAGCAGGTTGACACCCAGCAGGCGCAGGTCGGGCAATATCAGGGCGCGATCAAAGCGGACCAAGCCACCATCGATAACGCGAAACTGCAACTCGTCTATTCCCACATCACTGCGCCCATCAGCGGCCGGGTCGGGTTGCGCCTCGTCGACATGGGAAATATCGTTCATGCTGCCGATACAACAGGCCTCCTCGTCATCACCCAGCTCCAGCCGATTTCCGTGATCTTCACCTTGCCTCAAGACCAGCTTCAGCAGGTCTTGGTCAAACTTCGCGGCGGAGGCCAGCTTCCCGTCGAAGCCTTTGACCGCGACGACACCACCAAGATTGCCGGTGGCAAGCTCGCCACCATCGACAACCAAATCGATCCCACTACGGGCACCTACAAGCTCAAATCCATCTTCTCCAACGGTAACAACGCTCTTTTCCCCAATCAATTCGTCAATGTCCACATGCTCGTCGACATCAAGAAAAATCTCGTCATCGTTCCCGCAGCCGCTATTCAGCGCGGGCCCCAGGGAACCTATGTCTACACTGCTTCCCCGGACGATACGGTGCACATTAAGGTTGTCACCATCGCGCAGACCACCGGCAATGACGTTGGCATCAGCGCTGGCATCAACGGCGGCGATATCGTGGTGATTGACGGCCAAGACAAACTTCAGGATGGGAGCAAAGTCACCACCAGCACTTCTCCGACGGGTACAACCAGCGAATCTGCCGCGCAGCCTGCCGCACAAAAATCATCCCAGCCCGCCAAACCCGCGCGAGGCCAATCAGGAGCGAAATCTCGATGAGCCCTTCGCGGCCGTTCATTCTGCGGCCTGTCGCGACCACGCTGCTGATGTTGGGCGTGCTGTTAGTAGGTTTCGTCGCTTACCGGCAGCTTCCGGTTTCCGCGCTTCCAGAAGTCGATTATCCGACGATTGAGATTCAGACGTTTTATCCCGGTGCAAGCCCGGACGTGATGGCGTCTTCCGTCACCGCGCCGCTCGAGCGTCAGTTTGGTCAGATCCCCGGCTTGAGCCAGATGACCTCGACGAGTTCATTCGGCAGCTCGATCATCACTTTGCAGTTCAACCTCGATCTCAACATCGACATTGCGGAACAAGAGGTCCAGGCCTCCATCAACGCTGCTTCCAATCTTCTTCCCCAGGGGCTTCCGAATCCCCCCACATACAACAAAATTAATCCGGCCGACGCCCCCATCCTCACGCTTTCGCTTACTTCCGACTCCCTTCCGCTTTCCAAGATCGAAGACCTTGCGGACACCATGCTCGCGCAGAAAATGGCCCAGCTCCCCGGCGTGGGACTGGTAAGCATCAGCGGAGGCCAGCGTCCAGCCGTGCGTGTCCAGGCCAATCCTACCGCGCTCGCTTCTTATGGGCTGAGTTTGGAGGATTTGCGGACCGCGCTCAGCGCCGCCAACGTCGATCAAGCCAAAGGCACCTTCGATGGGGCTCATCAGTCCTACACCATCGGCGCGAACGACCAGCTCATTTCCAGTGAAAGTTACGGCCCGCTCATCATCGCGTATCGTAACGGCGCTCCCGTGCGGCTGTCCGACGTGGCCACCGTTTTCGCGGGAACGGAAAACGTCCAGCAAGCTGCGTGGGCGAACCTGAAACCAGCCGTCATTCTGAATATTCAGCGCCAGCCGGGCGCCAACATTATTTCCGTAGTGGATCGCGTAAAGAAACTTCTCCCGCAGCTTTCGGCTTCGTTTCCCGCGTCGGTGAAGATCGACATTCTGACGGACCGCACCACGACCATTCGCGCCTCCGTTGAAGACGTGCAATTCACGCTGATGCTGACCATTGCTTTGGTAGTCATGGTGATCTTCCTTTTCCTGCGAAATGTCCGCGCTACTGTAATTCCCGCGCTGGCCGTGCCGCTCTCGATTGTTGGGACTTTTGGCGTGATGTATCTCTGCGGCTACACGCTCAATAACCTTTCCCTGATGGCGCTCACTATCTCGACGGGATTCGTCGTGGATGACGCCATCGTGATGATCGAGAACATCAGCCGGTATATTGAAGAAGGGGATTCGCCGCTGGATGCGGCGCTGAAAGGCTCCGATCAGATCGGCTTCACGATTATCTCGCTGACTGTTTCACTTATCGCTGTGCTCATCCCACTGCTCTTCATGGGCGACATCGTGGGCCGCTTGTTCCGCGAATTTGCAATCACGCTGGCTATCACGATTCTCATTTCTGCTTTCGTTTCGCTGACCTTGACTCCGATGATGTGCGCCAAACTCCTTCGCCATCAGAAAGAGGAAGACCAGGGCTGGTTCTATCGCAAGTCGGAGCACGCCTTCAATTCCATCATTGCTTTCTACGGGCGGACGTTGAGGTTTGTGCTTCAGTATCGCAAAATCACCCTGCTCGTTACTTTCGGAACTTTGGTCTGCACCATCCTGCTCTACATTTACGTTCCCAAGGGCTTTTTCCCGGTGCAAGACACCGGACTCATTCAGGGCGTTTCGGAAGCCGCACAGGATATTTCCTTCGCGTCCATGGCCAAGCACCAGCAAGCTCTCGCGGAGGTTATTCTTAAAGACCCGGCCGTCGAAAGCCTTTCCTCGTTCATCGGCATCGATGGAACCAACACGACGCTGAACA
>JBARCY010000135.1:0-4354 GCA_049794595.1 Candidatus Acidiferrum sp. | reverse complement strand
CTTGGGAGCATTTCTTCGCCGCGTATCGCGGCTACCTGCGTTCCGCCGCCGCCGCAATTCTGCGCTGCAGCTCCGCCTCCGCGAAAGCTTCAGAACTCGCCGATTCCGTATTCGCCGAGCTCTACGGCCTCGAGGCTGGCCACCGTCGCGAACGCTCTCTCTTCCGCTATTTCCATGGCCGCAGCTCGCTGAAAACCTGGCTCCGCGCCGTTCTCGCCCAGCGCCATATTGACGGCATCCGTGCCGGCCGCCGCTTCGAATCCCTCGATGACGATGAGTCGAAGACCAGCGCTGCCCAAAGATTGCCGCGCGTTTCCACTCCCATCGCCGACCCTCATCGCGAACGCTACAACGCGCTTTTCGTCCGCTCCTTGCAAGCCGCTTTGGCAGGCCTCGATGCGCGCGATGAACAGCGTTTGCGCTTGTACTACGCCAAGGAGCAAACCCTCGCGGAAATTGGCAAGCAGCTCGGCGAGCATGAGTCCAGCGTTTCGCGCAATCTGGACCGCATTCGTCTCGCCCTGCGCCACACGGTTGAAGGGACTCTTCGCAATGGTTGCCCCGCCGTCAACGGCTTCGCCGCCGAGCAAGGCCTTAGCGACGCGCAGATTTCTCTCTGTTTTGAATACGCTTCCGCGGATGCTTCCTTCGATCTCGAAAAGCTCCTCGATCGCCGGGCCCGCTCCAGCCCCGCAGCCGGGAGGCCCGATCCATGATCCCCCGCCGCACGCAAATCCGTCTTGCCGGTAAGTGCAAGAACCCCGCCAGCCCCCGTTCTAAGAAAGGAGAAAGTCATGGCGCACGATGACCGCGACAGGAATTTTGAAAAAGCGCTCGCCCGCCAACTGCGTTTTTCCGTTCCTTCCAGCGTTGAGCCCGGTGTCAGTGCCAGCGCTCCGCTCGAATCCTGCCCCGATCCAGAAATTCTCGCCGCCTACCACGAGCAGTCGCTCTCTTCCGCGGAGCTGAGCCTCTGGAAGCCGCACGTTATCTCTTGCCACCACTGCCAATTCGTTCTCGCTCAACTCGCCTCGACCGAGAACCTCGCACTCGATCCCACCCCTGCTCAAGATCCGCTCCTCATCAGTGAGCATGCTCCTTCGCGCAAAGAGCGTTCCCGCGATTCCCGCGTCGTCAACGGCGAGCGCCACCCACCAAGCTGGCGCTGGGTACTGCTCATTCCTGCCGGTGCTATTGCCGCGAGTCTCGTCGCGTGGGTTTCCTTGCGCACACCCAAGCCTTTGCCGGTTCCCTCATCCCCGTCCGTGGAAGTCGCCGAAAATCGCGCGGCTCCTCCCGTCGCCTCTTCCTCGACACCCGCTCCCGTCGTTCCGAGCGACCGGAAGGAAAAAGTTCAATCCGCGTCGCCGTCTGCAGGATCAATCGGCGGCGTGATCTCTCCCAAGCGCGATGCCGCGGCCAACGAGCTCAGGAACGACTTACAGCTGAATCAACAATCCCCAAATCAGCTCACAGCTCTTCCCTCTCACGGCCCTTCCGTAAGCCTCCAGAAACAGCAGCAGCAACAGCAAGCCTCGCGATGGTTTGCTTCAGGTGCCGCTGGCACCACGCCTCGGAAAAAGCTCGAACCGTTGGCTCCAACAGAAAATTCTGAGAACGCCAAGTCCGTGGCCGTTCCGGCCTCCCCCCCGCCTCCGCCGCCTCCCGAACCTTTCTTCCTCGACGGACGCACCGAAGCAACTCCCTCATCGAGCCGAGTTTCGCCCGCGCCATCTGCACCTGCATCGAATGGTGCGACAGCCAAAGACATACCCAAAGAAAAGGCCTCAACCACAGATGCAATCGCTCAGTCTTCGGAATCCGTCGAAGTTTCCGCCGAACCGCAAACTCGCGCGCAAGCCCGAGCAATGCTCCGCGCTGCCGTCCTGCAAAATCCTCGTGTTTTTGTCGCCCCAGATGGCAAACATCTCTGGCGCGTCGGCCCTTCCGGCTCTCTGGACTATTCCAAGGACAGAGGTCTGAATTGGACTCCCCAGACTACTGGCGTCAACACCGATCTCAGCGCAGGCTCCGCCGTTTCCGCAAAAGTCGCTTGGGTTGTCGGCAACTCCGGCACCATCCTGCGCACCACCGACGGCGGCGCCCACTGGACAAAACTAGCCTCGCCAGTAGGCAATGACCTCACCGGCGTTCACGCCACCGATGCCTCCCACGCCACAATTTGGTTTGTTCCCGGCCACTTAAGCATAAAAAATGGTCAGGCCTTTACGATCTATCAAACTTCTGACGGCGGCATCACCTGGCTGCTCGCTCCGGTCGGCTAGTGCACAACACGCGACTGCTTGCCGCCGCGTGCAAGAATTTCCGTGCGCCCCGTTCTAAGCTCGAAGTCAAATCACGAACGAGGAGCACATCATGGAAAACCGCCTTTCAACAATCCAGCGCCGCCTGCCCTGGATTCTCTCAGGCACCACCGCCATGCTCGCCGTCGCCGCTCTCTTTTACCCCGCGTCCCACCGGCATCAAGTCTTCGCCGCGCAGGACAAATCCGCCCAAGAAAAAGAATCCCCTCGCTCCACCGCACCCGACCAATCCACTAGCCTCACAGACCAGACCGATCTCAACGTCACCGTCTACAATTCCAACATCGCTCTCATCCGCGACGTGCGCAATCTCTCTCTCCCCGACGGCTCCTTCCGCCTCAAATTCATGGACATCGCCGCCACCGTCAATCCCGCCACCGTCCATTTCCGCTCGCTCACCGATCCCGATAAGCTTTCCGTCCTCGAGCAAAATTACGAATACGATCTCCTCGAGCCCGCCAAGCTCCTCCACAAATACGTCGGCCGCGAAGTCACGCTCGTCCGCACCTATCAGGACAGTGGCACCACCAAGCACGAAGAAATCAAAGCCACGCTCCTCTCCGACAACAATGGCCAAGTCTGGAAAATCGGCAACGACATCGTCACTGGCACTTACGCCGAAAGCTATCGCTTCCCCGATATCCCCGCCAATCTTTACGACCGGCCCACGCTTCTCATGTCTCTCGAAAATTCCGGCCCTCGCAAACAGCAAATCGAAGCATCTTATCTCGCCAATAATCTTTCCTGGAATGCCGACTACGTCCTCACCGTCGCCCGCGACGACAAAGCCGCCGATCTCGACGGCTGGGTCACTCTCTCCAACAATTCCGGCACCGCCTTCCACAACGCCCGTCTCCAACTCGTCGCCGGCGATCTCAATCGCATTCAGGGTGGCGTGGCAGGTGGTGTCGCGCGAGAAATGATGATGACCAAAGCCGCTGTCCCCGCCCCTCAATTCCAGCAGGAAAATTTCTCCGAATATCATCTCTACACTCTCGGCCGCCGCACCTCCGTCGAGAACCAGGAAACCAAGCAAATCAGCCTTCTCGAAGGCTCCGGCGTTCCCGTTCAAAAGATCTTCGTCGTCAACGGAAACAACTATTACTACCGCAACCCGCAAGCTCCCGGCGCGCCCATCAAAGATCCCGTCATGGTCTATTACAAATTCAAGAATGAAGAAAAATCCGGCCTCGGCATTCCTCTTCCCGCCGGCAACGTCCGCGTCTACCAGAAAGATTCACACGGCGGTATCCTCTTCGTGGGCGAAGACCGCATCGGCCACACTCCCAAAGACGAAAACGTCACCGTCCACATCGGCAACGCCTTCGACGTCGTCGCCGAGCGCAAACAAACCGACTACAAACACACCGACACGCACACTTGGGAAATGGAATACGAAATCACTCTCCGCAACCACAAGGACACCCCCATCACCGTCGAAGTCAACGAGCCCATCGGCGGCGACTGGGAAATGCTCGACTCCACCTACAAATTCGCCAAAACCGCCGCCTTCGCCGCCCAATTCCAGGTCCCCGTCGCCGCCAACGCCACCTCCGTCCTCAAATACCGCGTCCGCGTCCACTGGTGAGGGCCAAAGCAGGCCCCGATTTCTCTCGACTCAGCCGGCAACGTTTGGTACAATTCGTCTTGGGTAATTCTGACCAGTGAAAGAGCGGCAGCCAGTCTGCCGCTCTTTTTCTTTTGGAGGCTCAGCCGTCTGCTCAATTTTTAACGAGTGACTCCGCCCTCTGCCTGAACTCTGTGGCCTCCTTGGCCTCCGCGGACTCTGTGCAAAAGCCGGCTCATCCGCACCACGGTTTTCGCCGCAAAATCACGTTCACAGCATGCGAGACACCCGATTTCCCCCAAATTTGCTCGCACTCTAAGTCGTTTAGAAGCAACACTGGCTCTGTTGACATCCTACAGGCGTGGGGTGGGCCTGAGGCGGTAGAGGTTGTAGGCAAGACCGAGCAGCAGAGCTTGGCGGATCTGGATGGCCAGGCTGCGCCCGGGAGCGCGCGAGGAGAGTT
>JBARCY010000134.1:0-3005 GCA_049794595.1 Candidatus Acidiferrum sp. | reverse complement strand
GCGTTCATCGCGTCCAGCGTGTGCCCGCCACCGAAACGCAAGGCCGCATTCACACTTCCGCGGCGACCGTCGCGGTTCTTCCCGAAGCAGACGACATTGACATCAAAATCGAAGCCAAGGATTTGCGGATCGATACTTTCTGCTCTTCCGGCCCCGGCGGCCAGTCCGTGAACACCACGTACTCTGCCGTCCGCATCACGCACATTCCCAGCGGCCTAGTCGTCTCGCAGCAGGACGAGAAATCCCAAATTAAAAATCGTGCAAAAGCCATGCGCGTACTGCGCGCGCGCCTCTACGAACAGGAACTCGAGAAACAGCAGGCTGCCATTGGCGCGGAGCGACGCGGCCAGATCGGTACCGGCGACCGCTCCGAGAAAATCCGCACCTACAACTTCCCGCAAAATCGCGTAACGGATCACCGCATCGGTTTGACGCTCCATCAACTGACGGAGGTCATGGACGGCAAGCTTGCCTCACTCGTCGACGCCCTCGTCTCTCACTACGAAGCCGAGCGCCTCGAGCAGGAACTCGCCGGAGCGTAAGAGCTACATGGAAGTGCGCGCTGCACTAAAACAAGGCATCGCCCAATTGCGCGACGCTAGCGTTCCGTCATTCACGCTGGCTGCTGAGCTTCTTCTTCTCCATACGCTTGGTCGGGACCGCACCTGGCTTTATGCGCATCCCGAGGAACCAGTCTCCGAAACAGACGAGCGGCGCTTCCAAGAATTGCTCAAGCGTCGCGCCGCGGGCGAACCCACGCAACATCTCACCGGCAAACAAGAATTCTGGGGCCTCGAATTTGAAGTCACACCCGACGTGTTGATTCCCCGCCCCGAAACCGAACACCTCATCGAGGTCGCTCTCGATCGCCTAGCCGTCCGTGAAATTCGCGCCGGACGCAAACAAGCGCTCACGGGCGATGGCCTCCTTATTGCTGACATCGGCACCGGCTCAGGCTGCATCGCCATCGCCCTGGCCAAGGAACTTCCCGGTGCTCGAATTATCGCGGCCGAGATTTCTTTTGCCGCGCTCGCTGTCGCGCAACGCAATGCGGCCCGCCACGGAGTCAGTGACCACATCCATTTCGTCGAGTCCAATTTGCTTGAGGCTGTCTCCGACTGGACACGATATATCGTGCCCCTACAACTTCATCGGCCCCAAGAAGCTGAACGCGAGTCACCGATCATAAATCGCGAAACAACTTTCTTCGATTTGGTCGTCAGTAACCCGCCGTACATCGGCCGACGCGAATCCGGATCGCTCATGCGCGAAGTGTCCGACCATGAACCCGAACTCGCGCTTTACGGCGGTGAGGAGGGCTACGAATTCTACGCCGACTTGATCGCGCAGGCTGCGCGGCATTCGAAATCGGGCGGCCTCCTCGTCCTCGAAATGGGCCACAACAGTCTCCCTGCCGTGCAACCGCTCCTTGACTTGCCAAACTGGGCAAGCGTCAGCGTGGCAAAAGACTTGGCCGGAATCGACCGCGTCATTGCCGCGGAACGCGTCTGAACAAGGGCGAAGTTGTGGCGAAGATGGAATCGGGAGTAGGCTAACGAAATGCCAGAGATGGCGCGATTTCGGGCGAAGCACGGGCCGTTGGAGGAGCAGGGGGCAACAGCGATTTCGTCCATCCTGCATGTCGACATGGACGCTTTCTTCGTGTCCGTGGAATTGCTGGAGCGGCCGGAGCTTCGCGGAAAGCCAGTTGTGGTCGGTGGGCGGCCCGATCAGCGCGGAGTGGTTACGACGGCGAGCTACGAGGCTCGCAAATATGGCGTGCATTCCGCGATGCCTTTGCGAACGGCGGCACGGCTTTGTCCGCAGGCAGTTTTTCTGGACGGACACCATGAAAAATATGGTGAGTGGAGCGACCGCGTCGCGACCATCCTTGCGAAATTTTCTCCAATTGTTGAAATGGTTTCGATTGATGAGGCCTATCTCGATTTGGCGGGAACGGAGCGGCTGCACGGGCCTCCCTTGGCTGCCGCCGACAAACTTCTTCGCACCATTACGCACACCACAGATCTTCCCTGCTCCGCGGGCTTGGCCACGACGCGGCTCGTCGCCAAAGTCGCCTCGGATCAAGCGAAGCCGCGCGGCCTCGTGTGGGTCGCGCCAGGGCAGGAAGCGCGGTTTCTTGCGCCGCTTCCTGTGCGCAAAATCCCAGGGATCGGCGAAGTTACTGATCGAGCGCTGCGGGCGCTCGGCATCGAAACCGTTGATCAGCTCGCCGCAGTAGCGCCGGAAAAACTCGAGAAGATTTTTGGCCAGTGGGGCGATGCGCTTTATCGCAAAGCGCGTGGTGGCGACTCCTACGAATTCGTCATCGACGCCGAGCCAAAATCCATTTCGCACAATCACACTTTTGGAGAAGATACATGCGATACGGAAGCGTTGCACTCCTTGCTCAGTCATCTTTCGCAAAAAGCATGCAAACGTCTTCGCGAAGCTGGATTGGCCACGCGCACGCTCACGCTAACCATTCGTTATGCCGGCTTCGATACGCATACGCGCGCGAGAACTCTCTCGGAACCTACGCAGCTTGACGCGGATATCTTCCGTATCTTCCAAAAACTGTTTGCTGAGCACCGCGACATGAAACGAAAAATCCGTTTGCTCGGCGTGAGCCTCAGCGGCCTGACGCATGGCAGGGAGCAGCTCGATCTGCTCGATGCCGAGCGCCGTGAGCGGCTGGAAAAATTGACGCGCGCCACGGACAAACTACGGGACCGCTTTGGTTTTGGAAAAGTACAATTTGGCGGCTCGCTGCGAGCGGACGGATCCAAGAACGAGCGCGACGAACCGGGATTGTCTACCTTAGGAAGGGCAAACCTCAAGAAGTCGAGTGAGTCGTGATGCCAGTCACGACGAATCGCGGCGGATACCCTATACTTCTCGCATGAGTCCCGTAACACCTCCTTCCGTCACAGCGGCTCGCATTCGTGGCGGCAAACTTTCCCGATTCTGGCAGCGCATCAGCGAAGGCCGCGAACTGGACGAAC
>JBARCY010000133.1:0-2455 GCA_049794595.1 Candidatus Acidiferrum sp. | reverse complement strand
CTGGAAAATTTGGAAGAATTGACTCGCGCGGTCGCTGAAAGCATGGAAGCGGGAGAATCGTTCACCGACTTTTTGGACGCGGCGGCGCTCGTGAGCGACGCGGACTCGTTCGAAGGCAAACCCGGCGTAACCCTGATCACGCTGCACAGCACCAAGGGACTCGAGTTTGACCACGTTTTCCTGACGGGAATGGAAGAAGGCATCTGCCCTCATGGGCGCTCATTGAACGAAGAAAAAGGGATTGAAGAGGAACGGCGGCTGGTGTACGTCGGGTTGACGCGCGCGCGCACTTCGTTGACGCTGACGCGAGCCGTCTACCGCCGCATTTTTGGCAACGAGCAGCAGCTGCGCGCTTCTCTGCCTTCCCGTTTTTTGGCGGAGATCCCCGCCGAGCTGGTGGAAACCATTCGTGGCTCAATGGCTGAAATTGGCGAAAAGCGTCGTTATGAGCCGGACCCGGAGTATTCCTACTCGCCGGATGAATTTCTGCGGCGTGTGCGTGGCAAACCGGAGCCCGCGGCGCCAAAGCCAAAACCTGCTCGAACTGTAAGCTCATTTGGCAGACCTGCCGCTCGGCGTGGCGGCGATGCAAATCCCATGCTCGGCCGCAAGGTTCGCCATCCCAGCTTCGGCATAGGCACCATTGTTGGCGTGGAAGGGGACGAGGAAGACCGTCGCGTTTCGGTGAGTTTTCCGGGCCGAGGCACAAAAAAGTTTATCGAGCGCTATGCGCAGCTTGAGCCGGCCTAGTTCGTGCCAAGTCCCGTTCCAAATGCACACCACCCTTGGTTGCGAAACCAGGCATCTCAGGGTAAATTGAGCCAGGCATTCTTTCCTGAACGGCGTTTCCGGTAATTCCAGGCTTCCGGCTTGTCCAGAAGCGATCGGAGAGCATGGGTGGGATCACAACTCCTGCGTTGCAAGAGTATCGACCAACTGATCTCCGATTCGGAACGTCCGGAACATCGCCTGAAAAAGACTCTTGGCTGGGTGAGCCTGACGGCCCTCGGCATTGGCGCCATCATCGGCTCTGGCATTTTCGTTCTGACGGGAACCGCCGCTGCGGGTGAGTTTTTCCAAGCCCCCTCTCTCCTGCATGCCCAAGTCCTCGACATCATCGTGAATTTTCTGCGCACCGGAAACACGGCAAACGTGCTTATGCACGGCCGTCCCGCGGCCGGACCTTCCATCGCCATCTCGTTCTTTCTTGTGGCCGTTGCCTGCTGCTTTGCTGGACTTTGCTACGCCGAACTGGCCTCCATGATCCCTATTGCTGGAAGCGCCTACACTTATTCCTATGCGACTCTCGGCGAAATCTTTGCCTGGATCATTGGCTGGGATTTAATTTTGGAATACGTCGTGAGCAATGTCGTTGTAGCCATCGGCTTCAGCGCGTACACCAAAGCGCAATTGGCTTCCTTCGGAGTCCCTCTTCCCGATCGATGGTCGACTCCCGTATGGGAGTCCGGCCATTGGACAGGGTCTTACTTCAATGTTCCGGCATTCTTGATCATTTTCATCCTCACCGTGCTGCTCGTTCGTGGAATCCGTGAGTCCGCCCAAGCGAATAACGTAATGGTGGCCATCAAGATTGGCGCCATTTTGCTCTTCCTCGTGGTCGGCGGCATGTTGGTCAATCCTTCCAACTGGAAGCCATTCGCTCCCTCCGGTTTTAGTGGAGTCGTCACCGGGGGAGCCATCGTTTTCTTCACCTACATCGGATTCGACTCTGTCTCAACCGCCGCCGAGGAATCAAAAAATCCCCAGCGAGACATGCCTATTGGAATCATCCTCTCGCTAATCGTCTGCACCATTCTTTATATTGGTGTGTCGATCGTCCTGCTTGGAATGATGAAGTACACGACATTTGTTTCCGGCGCCGCCGCGGAAGCCCCAGTCGCCTACGCCCTCCAGGTTTTGGGTGCCAACCGTTTTTCGCGCTCCATAATCGTTGTGGGCGCGCTGATGGGAATGATTTCCTCCCTCCTCGTCTTCCAGTATGGTCAAGCGCGCATCTGGTATGCTATGGCTCGCGACAGGCTCTTCCCGAAAATTTTCTCCGCAGTACATCCGCGCTTTAAGACTCCCTATTGGTCTACCTGGATCGCGGGCTTCGCGGTAGGAATTCCCGCGGGAATCTTCGCGATCAGCGACGCCGCGGATCTCTCCAACATCGGCACTCTTTTTGCCTTTGTGCTGGTGTCTCTGGGCGTAATCATCTTGCGCCGGAAACAACCCGACCGGCCTCGTGGATTCCGTGTCCCGTTGGTTCCCTGGTTCCCGCTGATCTCGATTCTTCTCTGTGGAGGGTTGATGACCGGCCTGACCGTGATCACTTGGCTTCGCTTCGTCATCTGGTTAGCAATCGGCTTGGCCATTTATTTTCTCTATAGCCGCCACCGAAGCACGCTTCGGTCGGCTGATTCAGCTTAAATTAGGAAGTGCGTATGCGGGC
>JBARCY010000132.1:0-6895 GCA_049794595.1 Candidatus Acidiferrum sp. | reverse complement strand
TGATCGTGCCCGGCGAATCGCCGCTGCGCTGCCGCGTTCCTTGATAATTCAGGAAAAAATACCCGAGGGCATCCTTCACCACGGGCCCGCCCACGCTTGCCCCGAAAATGTTCTGATTGATCTCCGGACGCGCCAGGCCTTCGCCGTTCAGAAAAAAATCATTGGCGTTCAAAACCGTGTTGCGGAAAAATTCATATGCATCCCCGTGGAACTCTCTGGTTCCGGACTTCAGGATCGCGTTGACGTTCCCTCCGCCGTCCCGGCCTTGGCTCGCGTCATACAGTGACGTTTGCACCTTAAACTCCTGAATCACGTCCGGGTTGGGCAGCGGAACGTACGTCGCTTGCGCCACGTTGTAATCCGTCGCGCTGATTCCTTCGATCAGAAAGTTGTTGTTATCCTCGCGCTGCCCGTTCACGAAGAGCTTCACGGAGCCACGTCCCAGTTGCGAGGCCGAATTCAGGTCGCTTTGCGCGCCCGTCGAAAGCGTAAGCAGTTGCTGATAGTTCTGCGTCGCCAGCGGAAGCTCGCGAACTGTCGCGGTACCGAGAGATTGTCCAGTCGTCGCGTTCGTCGTTTCGACCGTTGTCACCTGTGCCGAAATTTCTACTTTTTCCGACACCGTCCCAGGCTTCATCGCAATCGTCACGCGCGTCGTTTCCGTCACGCGCACTTCGATGTCCTCAGCCTTCGCTTCCGCAAAGCCGGCTTTATTCACCACTACGCTATAATTCCCCGGCGGCAACAGGGTCGCAACGAATATTCCCTCTGTGCTGGTGGGCAGCTTCCGCGCAACCGACGCCGTCCTCGTATCGATAATTTGGACCTCCGCGCCGGCTATCGTCCCCCCGCTGCTATCCACAACCTCGCCGCTGATGGCCCCAGTCGCGCCGCCTTGTCCGTACGCTTTTCCCCCGGCCAACATGCCCGCGAGCAACAACACCCCCGCAACTGCTCTCAACATACCCCGCATGATTGCACCCCCCAGATATTCAGACTTCAGGACTACGTCTTCCGTAAGCAACCGCGATGTGAGTGAACTAGCTCCTTGGAACTCGCCCCTGTCCTCCAAGACTCGGCTTGGAGCCCGGCGTATGTCACCCCATTTTCAAACTAGCGAGTCACACTCTTTGTGTCAACTAGCGAGTCCACACATGTTTTTGATGAATCAAATCGCCACGCGTTACGCCGGTTCTGCCATCGCTCTCTGGTTTCGCACCACCTTCAATCACCGCTTGACGCCATCTCCTTACGGCGAGACCATGGCGCCTGGGTCACACGGGCGTACCCTGTCCTGCCTGCCTTCCGTCTTATTAGATAGCAGCTCGGCCAGCGTCCCCGATGGGGGTGACACATGACGTACCGCACCGCGTTTCGTTCCTTCGTTTCTTGTGCTTTTCTCGTCGGTCTTTCGCTCTGCGCCCGCTCAGCTTCCCCCGATTCCAGCCACGCACGCATCATCCGTCTCAGCCTCGTTCAGGGCGATGTGCGCTTTACACGCGAAGCCAAAGGCGACCCGCTCGCCGATCAAAAGGCCGTTTGGGAAAAAGCGGAGGCCAATCTACCCGTCCGCCAGGGCTACGTTCTGGCCACTGACGACGGCCGCGCCGAAGTCGAATTCGAAAATGGCGCGATGGCTTTTCTCAACGCCAACACCGTTCTCGAATTTTACGACCTTTCTCTCGATGACGGCGCCCGCACCACGCGTCTCGTTCTTCGCCAGGGCTCCGCTTCCTTCTACGTGAGTCCTTCCGGCGAGGACTATTTCAGCGTTACCGGCGGCGATTTTACCGTCGTCGCTAACGGCAAAGGCTCTTTCCGTGTCAACAATTTTGACGACGGCAGCGATGTCGCCGTTCTCACCGGCCATGCTTCCGTCCTGCACAAAAAAGAAACCACCCAGCTCACCAAGGGCCACTCGCTATCCATGAAAGCGGGCAACGACTCCGTAAGTGTCAGCACAATTCCTTCGAGCGACGAGTTCGATCACTGGGTCTCCGGCCGAATTGACACCGTTTCCGCGGCCAACAACGCTTCGCTTCAGTACACCGGCTCGGGCTCCTACGTCCCAGGCTTCGCCTCTCTTTACACCTACGGCTCGTGGTTCTCCTGCGGTTCGTACGGTTATGGCTGGCAACCCTTCGGCGTAGGCCTCGGTTGGTCCCCGTTCTCGCAAGGTCAATGGTTGTGGGATCCTGGCTTCGGCTGGACTTTCGCCAGTTTTCAGCCTTGGGGCTGGGCTCCTTATCATTACGGCGGCTGGCTCTTTGACGCTTCTTGTGGGGGCTGGTTCTATTCTCCCCCAGGTTATTTCGGACACGGCGGCTACGGGTACGGCGGATACGGCGGTAACCCCAGAAAACCAGTCCGTCCTGTCCATCCACCCCACCCGGTCTATCGTGCCTCGACCGCTGTTTTCGTTCGCCAGAACGGCAAACTCGGGATCGTCCCCATGAACCCTCTCGACAAGGCCGGCAAACCTCCTCTGAATCTCGAGCACGGCGTCTTTTCGCTGGAAGCCGCCAGAGGCACGGTGCAACAACTCGTGCCGGGAGGCGGCGCGCAAAGCTGGGAAACGGTAAAATCGCCGCCTCGCGACGCGCTCCGTAGCAGCCTTCTCGCCACCACCGCGCCGGAACGCACTTCGCGCACAATCTTGGAAGGCCCCAGCGGGACGCGCGCCCTCTCTCTCAGCCGCGATTCTTCCATCGTCTACAATCCCCTCGAGCACCGCTTCGTCAGCGCAAACGCTGCTCCGGCCTCCCTGCGCGGAGGCACGGGAGCTGTTACTGAAAAGAATGAGCATGGCGCAATCGGAGCCGATCGCTTCGCTGCCGAAGGAAGAAACAATCCTCCGCAAGATCCCAACGCTCGCGTTCCCGCTGGTTCCTTTTCCGCGCGCGCTTCAGCTCCGCCGTCTCGCTCCATGACCCCGCCTCCAGCACCCCGTTCGTCGCTCGGCGGTGGGGGTGATCGCGGGGGCGGCGGATTTTCAAGCGGAGGCGGTTTCTCGCGCGGTTCCTCCGCTTCATCCGCGTCTGCTTCCCACGTCTCTGCTCCTTCCGGCGGTGGGGGCGGCGGACGCCCGCACTGAAGCAATCTTTATTTTCGTTTCTAAAAAGAAAAACGGCTCCAAATCGCGGAGCCGTTTTTCTTTTGCAAGAAATCACCTGAAAAAACTTGTATAGGAAGATGCCGTAGCCGCTCTCGTTCGCAATTCCTTCAGGAAAAAATCATCCCCGCGTATCCCACTACCGCGCTGGAATCCCCCGAAATATCTCCAGACGTCGCATAACGCACCAGCTCCGCCCGCGCTCCACCCAGTTTTTTCAACGCACTGAGCATGGCCACGGTCGGCCCCAGTCCGCACATGGAAATCGCCTCATCCCGGCAAGTGTCGTACAGTCCGCGTGTATCCAGCTCCAAAATTCGCTCAATCGCTTTGCCGTCTTTCACGCGTGTTGTTGCATCCTCTTCGTAATGATTCAAGTCCGAAGTGGTCAGCAGCAGGACCTCGTCGCTCGAAGCCGCAAGCACGCGTCCAATCGCTTCCCCCACGCTGACCAAATCCTCGAAGCGTATCGTTCCAAGCGCAACCGGCACGAACGTAAACCCCGGCTGCAATACTTGCAAGAATGGAATCTGCACTTCGAGCGAATGCTCGGTGCTGTGAGCCACGCTATCTTCGCGCAGCAATGGGCACGCTGCCCGCAACGCTTCCGCCAGCGCCTCATCAATCGGCGCATCTCCGAGCGGCGTCCGCCACGCCCCGCTCGATAAGATCGCCGCATTCTCCCCGCGCGGGTAATGCCGCACGCCAAGTATCAGAATTTTCTTCGGCAACTCAATCCGCGCAAACACCGCCCCCGCCACATGCCCCGAATAAACGTAGCCGGCATGCGGAACCAGGCACGCCTTCGCTCGCGCGGCCGCGGCCTTTTCGCCCGCGCCGGTAAATTGCGCTACGAGCGCTCTTAATTCCGTTGGATTGGAGGGATAAAATCGGCCGGAAACGGCGGGCAAGCGAAGCATATCTCTGCTCCGCAAATCAGGCCGGCTTGGACGGTTTGCCTTTGATCTTCAGCGCCTTCTTCGTTGCCGGGTCGTAATAAACGGTTACCTTGTCGCCGTATTGGTAGCCGCCCTTGTCGACGATCGTCTGCATTTTCGCCGACGCTTGCTCGGATAGCGCGAACGTCTGCAGGGACATGTCATCCCCCTTCGCCCGCACCGTGATCTGCGCGATGTTCGCGTGCATCACGTACCCGTCAAACCTGCCCAGTCCCGCGGTCTTCGATTTTGGCTTGATCGCGTTCACCACAATCGGCACTGCCGTATCCACAATCACGGGCTTAACCAGCTCGGGAACCTGCGCGCTCGCTGGCGCGCCGGCGAGTCCCGCTATCACCGCCGCCGCGAGACCCCATCCCCCGATTTTTGCAATTACTTTCATTCGATATCGTCCGTTGCAATTCGCAGCGATTTCAAAAATCGCACATCCTGCGGCGTCATTGTCAGCCGCGCCGCCGGCTTCTTATCCGGCATCTGGTCGAAAGATTCCTGATCCACCTGAATCCTTAGAGATTCCAAAAACCGCCGGTCCTGCGTCGTCAGCTTTGACGCTTCCGCACCCGTGCCATCTCGCTTTGCCAATCCGATCGTCGCGTCCAGCTTCAGCACGATGTCGTACCCGTGCGCGCGCACTCCGGCAATTGCGCCGGTAATCCTGTCGGAGTCGGACACCGTGTCATTGATCGCATGTCCCAATTCACGGAGCAAATTCTTAAGGTGATCGTCGAGTTGCAAGGGCGGCTCTCCCTCACTTCATTTGTCATTCTAGGCTCGCATTTCATCGGATACAAGCCACCTCGTTTTGTGTTGTCTCCAATAGGTTCACAGTCCGTTAGTGCAGGTCAAACGGCCCTTTCGCCGGTCCCTCCTCCACTCCGCACCGCATTCCTTGGGCTATTTTGCGTTAAGATGCACTCATGTCTTCGGCCGCCACTTCTCCCGCAGCGCCGCCTCGCCAGGGCAGTTTCCACCGCTTCTGGCGCACCCTCAAACAGCTGTTCCTCGAGCTCGCCGGCGCCATGTTCGCGGTACTCGGCCTCGCCTGGCTCAATCTCGCCATCCGTTCTTGGAACCGCGACGTAGCCCACTGGCTCATCGCCACAGCCGTCGCCGTCGCACTCCTATTCTTTTTTTTCGCATTAAGCTCTTTCCGCCGCTCCCGCAAGTTGTAATCTATTCCCGTAGGGGCACGGCATGCCGTGCCCGCTCCTGATTTGGTTGTTCTCAGTTGGCTCTTAATATCGGCGCAAAAATGTCCGACACAAAAACCAAATCCCCCGCGGAACGCAAAGAGTATTTCACCACGCTCTCCGGCCTCCCGATCGATCGCCTCTACACCCCAGACGATCTTTCCGGCACCGATCCAGAATCGTCCATTGGCTACCCCGGCGAATTCCCCTTCACCCGCGGCATCTACCCCACCATGTACCGCGGCCGCTTTTGGACCATGCGCCAGTACGCCGGCTTTGGCACCGCCGTCGAATCCAACCAGCGCTATCGCTATCTCCTCAGCAAAGGCCAAGCCGGCCTTTCCGTAGCTTTCGATTTACCAACGCAAATCGGCATGGACTCCGACCATCCTCTCGCCCTCGGCGAAGTCGGCAAAGTCGGCGTGGCCATCGATTCCCTCGAAGACATGGAAACTCTTTTCGACGGCATCCCTCTTGAAAAAGTCTCCACTTCCATGACCATCAACTCCACCGCCGCCATCCTTCTCTGCCTCTACGTCGCCGTCGCCAAAAAACAGGGCGCCAATCTCGCCAAGATTTCCGGCACCGTCCAGAACGACATCCTCAAGGAATACATAGCCCGCGGCACCTACATCTATCCCGTGCGCCCCGCCATGCGTATCGTCACCGACATCTTCGCCTGGTGCCGCGACAATCTCCCCAAGTGGAATACGATCTCCATCTCCGGCTATCACATCCGCGAAGCCGGCTCGACGGCCATCCAGGAAGTCGCCTTCACGCTAGCCGACGGCATCGCCTACGTCCAAGCCGCACTCCATGCCGGCCTCGCCGTTGACGAATTCGCTCCCCAACTTTCCTTCTTCTTCAACGCTCACAGCGACCTCCTCGAAGAAATCGCCAAATACCGCGCCGCGCGCCGCCTCTGGGCGAAAATCATGCGCGACCGTTTTCATGCCCAGGATCCTCGCTCGCTCCTCCTCCGCTTCCACGCACAAACCGCCGGCTCCTCCTTGACCGCCCAGCAACCCGAAAACAATATCGTCCGCGTAGCCATTCAAGCCCTGGCCGCCGCTCTCGGCGGCTGCCAGTCCCTCCACACTAATTCCATGGACGAAGCTCTCGCCCTCCCCACCGAGGATGCCGCGCTCATCGCTCTTCGAACGCAGCAAGTCATTGCCCACGAAACCGGCGTCACCAACACCATCGATCCCGTCGCCGGCTCCTACGCCATCGAGCACCTCACCAACGAAATCGAGCAAGGCGCCATGGATTACATTTCAAAAATTGACGCGATGGGTGGAATGCTCCGCGCCATCGAATCCGGCTTCGTCCAGGGCGAAATCCAAAAAGCCGCCTACGATTTCCAGCGTGCCGTCGAATCCAAGGAACAAATCATCGTTGGCGTGAATGACTTTATCGCAGAAGAAGAACGCACCATTCCCACGCTCCGCATCGAGCCCGAAATCGAACGCTCGCAAATCGCCCGCCTAAACGCCCTCCGCGCCAAGCGCGATTCCACTCGTACCAAATCCGCCCTAACCGAACTCCAGCGCCGCGCCTCTACCTCAGAAAATCTCCTCCCCGCCATTCTCACCGCCGTCGAAGCCCACGCCACCGTCGGCGAAATCTCCGAC
>JBARCY010000131.1:0-24896 GCA_049794595.1 Candidatus Acidiferrum sp. | reverse complement strand
GCCTGTCTGTCAACCCTTGGCGATCCCTTTCGGCGGCCATCGTGCATCCGCCAACGCTCCGCGAACCTCGGCGGAGTCTGCGTCTCTGGGTTATCTTTTCGTTTTCGTGATTTTTGCTGGCAGGCCTGCTAAAAATCCTCAACCGCGCGGCGCAGCACTTCCCGCGAAATATTTGCTCCGCTCACAATGAGCGCCACATTCCCCCCGTAATCCGTTCCAGCCTCGAGCAACGCCGCCGTGCTCGCCGCGCCGGCTGGCTCCGCCAAGACATGCTCCTCGACAAGCAAAGTCCCAATCGCGCGCAACATTTGCTCCTCGCTAACCAGCACGACGTCATCCACTAACTGCTTCACATCCCGCACGTTCCCGGCATCCGGCGTCCGCGTCGCCAAGCCATCGGCAATCGTGTCGCACTTCTCCGTCCCGACGACTTTGTTTTCTTTCCAGGATAGGTAGTACGCCGGCGCACGTTCCGCCTGCACGCCAATAATTTTCACCCGCGGCGCAATCTGTTTCGCCGCCGCCGCAATCCCGCGAATCAACGCCGTATCTCCCATCGGCACGACGATCGAGTCCACGTCCGGAAACTGCTCCAAAATTTCGCACCCAATCGTCGCTGGCCCCGCTGGCAAATCCGCATCCGTCGCATCATTCATAAAATAAACGTCAGGCCGCTTCGCATACTCCGCCGCCAATTCAAACGCCGCCGCCAAATCCGCTCCTCCGCTTTCCTCAATTTCCGCGCCAAGCGCAGCGATTCGCGCGCTCTTGAGCGGATTGCACCCCGCAGGCAGAAAAATCCGCGCCTTGATTCCCAGCAACTTCGAGGCAAATGCCACCGCCGCCCCATGATTCCCCGTGCTCGAAGCAATCACTTCCTCGACACGCCCTCGCTTCAAACGCCTCGCCAGCGCCCACAAAGCTCCGCGAACCTTGAACGACCCCGTCGGCAGTTCCGTCTCCAATTTCAACCAAACACGCTTCCCAGACCTCTCACTCAAATAGGGCGCGGCAATCAACCGCGTCGCCGCGAAATAGTTCGCCAGAAACGTCCGCGCTTCCTGAGCCACGCTTAGACTCGGCACGATCGGTTTCACCGTCACACTATCTATCGGGTTCACGCTCTCACCCCGGTCATCGTTGGCCACCCGCTCAAACATCGAGGGCCCTGACGATCATGCCATCTGCTTCGCGGCCGTGCTAATCGAGCCGTCCGAGGCTCACAATGGACGGGGCCGCCAGCCCGTCGTCGTAGATTTTTTTGGTTAGTTCGTCGATGGCAAGATTGTGAGGACTCTACTTGCTCTGCAGTAGCGTGTTCAAAAGGCCGGCGAGCTGTGCTTCCTGCCGCAAGACCGCCGGTTGATGCTCGGCGGCGCCATCGCTTTTGGCGAGTCGCGCAAGTTGGTCCGCCAGATTCTTCACCGCCGCGTCGTGTTGAACATATCTTCGATCTTGCGGCGTGATGGCTTCCCAGCCCGCATCGGTTCGCCGCAGTTCCCAGCGAACCTTCTCGCGATGGTGCTTCACGGTAAACTCACCACCGTCAATGGACACTTTGAAATCAATCATCAAACGCGCCCACCCACGATCGCGCTTGGCCTCCACCCGCTCAACTTCGATTTGCTCGACGATCACCACGGGAACCTCAGCCTTCATCGGATCATCGGTCCGCAAGACACTTCCTCCTGCGTCACTCAGTTCGGAGATTGCCTCCGTCACTTCTTCGCGCGTCGGCCGCCTGTTTCCCGTAGCGATCATCACGCGCGCTGGAATCGAAAACGGCGGTTCGGGGCTCTTCGAAACGGCGGACACAGCCGGTGCCGTTGGACCGTAAATCACATCGGCTTTCTCAGAAATAGCCGCCGGTGGCCGATCCGAGGAATCATATTCATCCCCGGGCCGTTCCTTGATCTTCGATGCGGCGTTCGTTCCGCCTCCGCGCTCCATTCGACCGTTCGAAACTCTGGAAGATCCAGAGATCTTCGCCGCATTCACAATCGCTCCCTGCTCCACTTTGTACCGGTAAAATCGCGGGATCCCCCTCGACCTCCAATACCCCGACCGGTAATCCTGCGCCTCCAATCCCGTTCTTACCAGGCTGTAAAAACTGTGTTGCAGCGGATCGACGACGATCCCCACGTGCCCAGGCCAAGCAATGAGGTCTCCTGGATGCGGGTTCCTCACTTTCTCGAAATTTTCGTTGCCCGCATAAATCTCAAAAGAACTCGCATACGGATATTCAAATCCCGCATGCGCGTAAATCTGATGAACGAGGTGCGAGCAGTCTCGTACCTCCGCCACCGGCCGGTCCTCCTGCCAAGCCACGTTGACGATCGAACGCCCTTCCTCAAGCGTCAACAATCGCGGGCTCGACACGGAATCATGAACGGGCAGCTCGGTCTGTGCCATCGCTAACGCCACATGGATGAGGCAAACACATACCAACTCCAGGCACACCACGCGCAAATCAAAAATCCCGCGCCGCGTTCCATGCGATTCAGATATCGTCCACATGTCACCCATCCACAGGTGAAATCCATCCGCTTTAGAGAGAGAAACCCCTCTATCTTCAAAGAACATTCAGGATCGCGGTGGACAATGGGACTTGCTCTGGGCGTACTTGGCCGGTTGGCCAGTAGCCCTGTGCCATCAAGTACGGGCCACTCTTTGCGCTGGCTCTGCGAACGGCGTGTACGCCGGCTTGGTCGGGGCGCCTTTGCGTTATCCTTTTTCTTTCTTTGGCGCTTTCCTTGCTCGTCGCCCTATTCCGTTGCTAGTCAAACTGCTGCCGCAGCTGCTTCCTTCGTCCTCGAGCCTTTCCACAATTGAATATAAGGTTCAAGATCTTTCATCAGCTTTTGGAATTGCGGCAGGTCCAGCGATTGTGCGCCGTCGCTGATGGCCTTTTCTGGAGCGGGATGCACTTCGACAATTAATCCGTCTGCCCCGATGGCAACTCCCGCGCGCGAAACTGCCGGCACCAGGCTGCGCTTCCCCGTTGCGTGGCTGGGATCCAGAATCACCGGAAGATGCGTCAATTCATTCAGCGCGGGAATCGCCGCGATATCGCAAGTGTTCCGGGTCTCCGTCTCGAAGGTGCGGATGCCGCGCTCGCACAAAATCACGTCGGAGTTTCCGTGCGCCACGATATATTCCGCGGACATCAGCAGCTCCTTGATCGTCCCGCTCATGCCGCGCTTCAAGAGCACCGGCCGCCCGCATTTTCCGAGCGCCTTCAGCAACACGAAATTCTGCATGTTCCGCGCGCCCACTTGCATGATATCCGCATAGTTCGCGATCAAGTCCACATCGCGGTCGCTCATCACTTCCGTGATAATCGCCAGCCCCGTGGCCTTCTTCGCCTTCTGTAATAATTTCAATCCTTCTTCTTCCATGCCCTGAAAATCGTACGGTGAAGTCCGCGGTTTGAACGCGCCGCCACGCAGAATTTTCGCACCCGCCTTCGCCACTCCTTCCGCTGCGCGCATGATCTGCTCTTCGGATTCCACTGAGCACGGCCCTGCCATGACCACAAATTCGTCCCCGCCAATTTCCGTGCCGTTCACGCGCACACGCGTCTTTCCAGCGCGAAATTGTTTGCTCACGAACTTGTACGGCGCCGATATGCGCACCACTTTTTCCACCTGCGGCATGGACTCAACGGACTCCATGCACGCCGTCACATCTCCCACTCCCACGACACCAATCACCACGCGCTCTTCCCCTTCAATCGAGTGCACTTTGTACCCGAAGTGTTCCACCTGGCTGCGCACTTCATCGATCTCCTGCCGCGTGGCATGCATCTTCATCGAAATAATCATGGCTAGTTCCTCTCGTTGGCATTTTTCTGTCCCAAAATTCCTTCCAAAAATTCAATTCAACGAAATTTCGCGGCCCTAAAATAAAAAACCCACTCGCTGCGAGTGGGTCGAAACTCTTTTCCGCTTTTGCTAATTACAGAATCGCCCCTCGCTCCCTATGTGGGTGGGTACCAAAATCGAAACCAATACGAGTTGGCCGCGCGATTCATGAGGGCTATTCTATTTCTGTTCCTCTCCGGAAACAACTACTTCTTTTTGCCGCCCGTCTTCCTGGGGCTCTGTTCCATCGGGTTGCGCAATCGCGCTGGGCCCGCAATTCTCCTCAGGACCGCCGGTAATTTAGCGGGTCAATACGCTCAATTCAGAAGCACCGCGATGCGGTACCGTGTGAACCCCCCAGCGTCACTCTCCGCACAGGCGCCCACGGCCGCGCTTCGAAATTGCCGGTTCTTGATCCTTTGCAGAAGTTCGCCGGGAAGCTCGTCGAGATCCGCAACTTCAAATCGAATCAAGTACAACGCGTTGGGGCCGGCGTACCCGCGATCCATGCGGCAAGTTCTTCTTGCGTCGTTGGTAGCGCGCGCGTTCGGAAGGCCAGCTTCTTTCAGAAGCGCGATCACCTTTCCCTCCTGCTGCTCCAAACTCAAATCCGCGACAGGCCTGGAAAAATCCTGCACGGCGAAAAGATCGCCTGTTTCTCTTATGGTCGCGATGCCGACGGCAGTTACCGCGGGGTTGAGAATGTTCTTACGGTGGCCGGGAGAGTGCATCCACCCATCGTGAATGCTTTCGGCACTGGGACCTATGGCCACATTTTCCGCGATCAAGGAAAACCTCGCGCCAGATCGGGCCGCGCGTTGTTCAAGAGGAAGCTCGCCAGAAGCTTGATGGGTGAGAAGATTTTCGCGCGCCATGACCCGGGCGTGCTCTAGCGCCGCGGCTGCAAGAGCCTCATTCCACTTGACAGGTTGCAGCCCCGCTGCGGCGCGTTCGCGGTTGGCATCGTCAAGAAGGAGTCTCTCGTCAGCCGACGGCTGCAACGGGTGCAGCGCCGCAAGCGGCGGGCGGTCCTGCGAATGAGCCGAAGCAGAAAAGAAGAAAATCCACAGCGCAGCGGTCACCGCGGCTGCGGTTCCGAAGGAGCGGCCGATCTGCATAAATAATTAGCCGCGAACGCGCACGGCGCTGAAGCTGAGAATGACGTGCCCACCGGAAGTGGGACGCCCAAAACTCATCATTGGTCGGAAGCGCGAAAAAAGAAGCATCTGATCGAGCTGATGGCGCAAATCCGGACTGCTCGGACCAGAAAGAATCTGATAATCAGCCATCTGGCCGTGCTGGTCGACAGTCACGTCAACCAGCAGCCCATGCGGCAAAGAAAGCTCAACGTCTTGCTGCTCGGACGGCCAGGATTGCGGATATTCAGAGAGCGTCACCAGTTCGGCCGGGCGCAAAATATTCAGCGGTACGTCGTTGGACACGGCGCGCACCGTGATCCCCGGAACCATCAGTTGCAGCACCAGAACAAAAATCGCAATCGCGGAAAAGATTCCGCCGGTCGCCGGAACGGTGAGCGGCCCAAAAACGTTGTCGACCAAAATTTCCGCGCGGTCTCGCATTTTGCGGAAACGGCTCGGCCAATCCTGCGAGTGCTGCGACTGCGCCGCAGCCACTTTAATGCGCACAGCCAGATCGGCCGGCGGGACGTTCTTCGGCACGCGCGAAAGCAGCACGGCAAGCTTGCGGAAGCGCTGCAACTCCTCGCGGCACGTGGCGCACCCATTCAAGTGCTTGCCAATCTGCACGCGCTCCTCGACCGATGCCGTTCCCGTGATGGCGTCGTCGAGATAGCCCGCCAGCTTTGTCCGTACCGTGGTGCACTTCATGGAAGCCTCTCCCCCGCGCTACTTGCGCGCAGGGACTGCTCTTGCGAAGAATCCCCTTTTGAAAAATCATGGATGCGTCGCGCCGCGGAGTACGCATCGCCGAATGGCGACGGCCGCGGCTCGACCATCGCGCTGCCCGCGCTTCCGTGCAACGCACTCTGTCCACCATCACTCGTCGCGCCATTCGATGAAACATGTGGTTTATTCTCGCCAAGCAGCGGCTCGAGCACTTGCCGGAGAGCGCGGCGCCCGCGCAGGATGCGCGACTTCACCGTGCCGACGCTGCACTCCAGCACTTCCGCAACTTCCTCGTAGCTCAAACCCTCGAGATCGCGAAGAATTACCGCGGTGCGAAACACGTCTGGAACCTCTTGCAAAGCATGTTGCACTGCAACTTGAATTTCTCGCGAAGCCAGCTGCTCAAAAGGCGTTGCGCTGAGATCTTCAATCTCGATGGAAGCGTGGCCTTCTTCCGGTGCGGCGTCGATCGAAATATTTTTCTGCAAGTGGCGTTTGAACCAGCGCTTGTGATTGAGCGCCTCGCGAATCGCGATGCGATAAAGCCAGGTTTTCAAAGAACTGCCCTGCCGGAACTTGCGAATCCCGCGAAAGGCCTTCAAGAAAACTTCCTGCGAACCGTCGGCTGCGTCGGAAGTGTCCCCCAGCATGCTCAAGATCAAGTTATAAACCGGTGCGTGATAATGCGTGACCAGCCAGTCGAATGCCGTTTCCGAGCCGGCTTGCAGCTCGGAGACCAGTTCGGCTTCATCGCGGCCCCAAGAAAGGGCGCTAGCCCATTCGGACACTGCCGGCCTTTCCGACCCGACCAAAACTCGGGCCACCCTGCTGGTAGGTTCCACCTTAGAACGCCACGTTTGAACGGTGGACCCAGGCCTTCTTGCGAGTACGATCCCGAAGCTGCCGGGAGCGACTTGCGATCGGGTCTGGCCATCTGCGTAGGCCGAACCCGATGTCCGCTCTCACTGACTTAGACACCGGGAAGAGCGGAGATGTTTCCGGGGCCGCCGGCAAGGCGATAAAAGCGCTAACAGGCCCGATTCTGGCACTTTGCAAACCCCAGCGCAACGGTACGCGAGTGCCAGGGGCTTGTAGCGAATGGCAAGTAAGTCTCGAATACCCGAAATTTCCAGTGCAATGCCACCTAAATATCTGAAAATAATATAGTTACTGACGACCAAAGATTGAGCGTTTGGCCATGTTCGAGGGACGCAAGGCGGTAGCCAAGACCCACGGAATCAAAAGAAACTCAAATAACGCGGCGCGGATGGCTCTGGGCACCTCGGGGCGGAAACGGTGCAGCGCTCCATAAGCCAAGAGTGGCCTCCGAATCAGTTCACGCTAGACAACGGAATAATCAAGCTACCGATGGCGGCGCTGCCGGGATCTTGGACGAGAACCCGCAGCGTGGTCACGCCCGCTTGGGCTTGTAGAGATTTGCGAAAATTGATCCCCGATTGCAGAACGGCGGCGTATTGTTTTTCGGTAAACCGAAGATCGATGCGATTGGCATATTCGCGGACAACCTTCCCGGTCTGATCCTGTTCGAGGACGGTGATGTCGAGCACCCCTGTCCGCGTTTCACCTTGCTTCGCGAGTTGAAGATCGTGAATGTTGATCGAGCCGAGAAGGCTTAAGGAATTCGGCGCGGGCTGGTTCACGCGATCAACCTTGATCTGCAGCGGAATCGCAGAAGCATCCAGCGGGCTGCGGATGGCCGCGACCAGACTATTGTGCAGCTCGTCCTTCGTAGCGGGTGCGTCCTTCAGCGCGAAGTATCCTTTGGGATAGCGGACGTCCAGCCCAGAACGCTTGACCTTCACTTTGAGTTCGTGAAATTTCCCGTCCAGCGAATCGGAGTGAATGTAAAAGCCCAGCGAGTAGGTGACCGCGGAATCCTCGACCGCATCGCGAATGGCCCCGGTGAGATCATTGGTGTTGACGAACGCCCGCCCTCCCGTCTCCTCGGCCATTTTCTGCATCGCATCGACGCCAATGGGATCATCACTCTCGGTCGGAGTGGCATTCATCCCTAGCGCGCCGCGCACGTAGGCATCGCCGACGTTGCTGCCAGCTTCCGGCGAAACCGTCGGCGAGCGTGGAAGCAAACCGCGGGCGTCGACGGGATAAGCCGCGATATTTGCGAGGCCCAGTACGCGTGCGATGGCCTGGCCGGAAAACGGAAGATTAGCGGTGAGCCAAAGCAAATTCTTTCGCCCTGGTACATCGGCAACATGGGTTGCGATCGCGACCAGAGCGGCCATGGTCGTTTGAGCCCGTGCCTGATTGGTGAGCGCCGCTAGGCGCTGCACATCCTCGTCTATAGCCTCGTCAAACTCGGGGGCCACATTCGGAAGATGGAATTGGCCCGATCCAACAGTCTCGCGCTGGGTCTTGGATGTGGGGTCGTATTTGCTCACGACTGCTAGCAGCTGAGGGCCATCGCAAGTGAAATCGCAAAGGACATGAAGCGAATCCGATAGGCCGTAGATGGCGATACGATTGTTTGAATCAAGCTTCTTCAAGAACTCGATCAAATGCTGTTTGGCATTGGCGAGAGCATGATCCTCCAACCAATAGGGCGTCGTTTCGTAGGGCTGGGGGGATGACCCGGAGAGAGTATTGAGATTGTCTAGCAGAACAATCGTCACGCTCTTCGGCTTGTTGGTTCCATATTGAAGCAAATCGGAGAACGTGTTTGGCGGTAAGGACTGCGCGGGTTGCGGCGCGGACTCGCTTGATTCAACGGAGAAAACGCTTATTTCTTGCGGCTTCCCGCGATCGAGGATAACAAAGTCATCCTTGGTCAGCTTTGCGACGGGGCCATTCTTGTCGCGGACGATAATGCCAATCTGAACCAGATGCGTCGTTACGTGGATTTGTGGGGCTTTCGGGGAGCTCTGCGCCGGCAAGAGCGCCGGCACAAACAAACAAGCGAGCGCGACAGCTAAATGTTTCTTCATGGGCTCGGCCTATGGCATCAGGACGGATCCCTTGCCGTTAACAGGCTTGAGGCTACCACGATCCGGCGGCAAGCTGTTAAGAGCCTGTGGTCCCCTTCCCCCGTCTATGTCCGGCGCCGAAAACTTACTTTGCGCTTACCATCCCAGATGAAGTTCGCCCACGAATGACGTGAATATCGTCTTCTTAGTTCGCAGAATGTGACACACATTCTTGTGCCACTCGTGCCGCGTCACTTGACGTTCGCAAGAGGAATAATGAGGCTACCCACTTGGGCTGTACTGGGATCTTCGACCACGACACGCAGCGTGATGGCCCCTACCACGGGCTGCACAAACTGATGAAACGGAAAGCCCGACTTCAAATAAACTGAATACTTCGATTCGGTGAAATTGAAATTGATCCTGCTGGCAGATTGGCGAAGGACTTTGCCGGTTTCGTCTTGCTCAATCGTGGCCACCTCCACCGCGCCTGTGCGCAAGCTGGCATTCTGCTCCAGGTAAAGACTGTGAATATCAATCAAGCCGAAGACGCTCAAACAATTCGGCAATGGCTTTTCCACTCGAACCACTTTGATTGTTACGGGAATCGATGATGATTCCAGCGGACTTCGTACGGCCACCAGATAGTCATTGTGACGCTCGTCCTGCGTGGCTGACGTGTCCTTGAGAGCAAGGTAGCCTTTGGGATAGCGGAGATTTACCCCCGAGCGGTGGACCTGGATTTTTAGTTCATGGAATTTTCCGTCCAGCGAATCGGAATCAATGTAAAAGCCCAGCGTGTACGTGACCGCGGAATCCTCGACGGCACCTCGGATTGCGGCGGTGATGTTATTGGTGTTGACGAAGGCGCGGCCGCCGGTAACTTCGGCCATTTTCTGCATCGCATCTATGCCAATGGGTCTGTCAGTCTGAGCCGGGCTGCCATCAAGCCCAAGGACGCTACTAAGTTCGCTGCCTCCTCCGGCAACGTCATCCCCCGAAGTCGGCACTGCCCGAGGGAGAAGGCCGCGCGCGTCCACCGGATAAGCCGCGATTTGTGCAGGAACCAAAATGCGCGCGAGTGCGGCCCCAGAAAAGGGAAGATTGGCCGTCAGCCAGACGAGATTTTTGCGGCCCGGAATGTTGGCGACGTGAGAGGCGATGGACTGGAGCGCTGCCATGGTTTGCGCAGCGCGGCGCTCATTTGTGGCTGCGGCGAATTCCAGCGCTTGTGAGTCCATCTCGTCGTTAAACTCTTTCCCCGGCACGGGGGTATGGTATGAGCCTGGTTCAGCTGCTTCGCGGTTGGTCTTGGACCTGGTGTCGTAATTCTTCAAAATCGTGAGAAGGCGGTCGCGGTCGCTCGTGAAGTCGCAAAGCACGTGCAGAGTGTCACTCAAACCGTAAATGGCGACGCGATCCTTCACGTCGAGGTTCTTTACGAATTCGACGAGATGAGCCTTCGCATTGGTTAGTGCCAGATCCTCCATCCATTCGGGACCAGTTTCGTATCCTTCATGCCCGTTGCCAGAAAGAGTGTTCAAGTTGTCTAGCAGGACGATGGTCACGCTCCTCGGCTTGTCGGTCCCGTACTGCGGCAGGTCGGAGAATGTGTTGGGAGCCAGCGCCTGGGACAAGGGCTGACTTGAACCAGGTTGCGGCGCGGACACTGCGGATTCCGCGGTAAAGACGCTGATCCTCTGGGGCTTTCCGCGATCAAAGACGGAGAAATCGTCTTTCGTCAGATTTTCCACCGGGCCATGGCTGTCGCGAACGATAACGCCGATCTGAACCAAGTGCGTCGTTATGTGAATTGGCGGCGCCTGGGGCGGGTTCTGCGACAGCAAAGCGTATGGGGTCAGGAGCAAAGCGAGAACAACGGTGGCGCGATCACCAGCGGACCCGGGAAATGGCGTCATGCGCGCTCCCTCGCCGTCAATTACAAGCGGAGTTTACCACCTAATTCATGCGAGGTGGGCGGAGCAAGGTGTCGCGAGCACCGTTTGCCAGTTACGCAGTGTGCCGTTCCGCACTGAGATGTGTGTCCTTGAAGCGTCTCGGGTACCTGAGCGCGAAGCCGAGCGAGCGGTCGAATGCGATGTGGGCGATCCAGATCAGGGAGATGGAAAAAAACCGGGAGGCGATTGGAAGCGACGGAGTCCGCGCCCAATCCGAGCGCGCCAAAATAGGTGTGCATTGCATTGTAGCGGATGGCTCCAACGTGAGTGTTGGAAACGTAGCCGAGCAGGGAGAGAGCAGGCACGAGAAAGAGTAGAGCAAAGAGGAACCCAACTGCCGCGGGTGACATGCTAGGCCAAGAGGCTAGTTACAAGGACTGCAACGCTCTCAAGATGCAAAAGCAGCCGAGGAGTTCATGGGATTCACGTCCCTTCACGTTGCTGCCTCACCTCGAATTCCACTGCTCAGGCTGCTTGTTCAAAAGGACAGAGCAGTTAGCCTTAGCTTGATCTTTTTCTGGGAACTTTTGCGCCTTTTTTGCGAGCTTCGGAGAGACCAATGGCAATCGCTTGCTTGCGGCTTTTTACGACGCCGCCTTTGCCACCCTTTCCCGAGCGCAGTTTGCCGCGCTTCTCTTTATGCACTGCTTGCTTGACGCTCTTGCCTGCCGCCTTGCCGTATTTTGCCATTTCATCTCCTTCGACCGCCCATGCTTTTGGAGACTACTCCAACTGTGATTCCCATGCGATCCGCAAAAGACCTTAGGGCGCATAGCAATCGATTGTAGGAATGACAGTGGCAGGGAATCTGGCATCGGATGAGGAAAGTAGACGATCGCAAGACCAAGACGTCGCGCGACGGAAGACCATGACGCTCGAAAGCAGAACTTACTACATTTGGAATTGAGGCGGAATATGTTTGTAGATTGGACGGAACGAGCGCGGAAAGACTCGACAACTGGGCGCTTTCGAAGATAAAGATAGAGCCTACGATCGCACGACCAATCTAGAGAACCTTCGCGGGCGGACGGAGAGCCGCTACCACCATGTCCACACTGTCAGAGCTCGAATTCCTTCTCGTGTCCAACGACTACGCAACGCTGACCGCGGTTTCTGGCGGCGTGAAAAAATACGAGGCCAAGATTGGGCTAGTGCCGACGGCGGAAGCGGCGCGCGAGTACCTGGAACGCAAGAAAATCGACGGCATTTTTGTGGATATGCAGCTCGCGGGCGCGTTGCAGCTGATCGAGACGGTTCGCAGAGGGCCGTCGAATGCGAAGTCGGCGATCTTTGCTTGCGTGCAAAGCTCGCGGGAAACTACCGGTGCGCTAAACGCGGGAGCGAATTTCGTTTTGCGCGCGCCGCTGAGCGTGGAAGCCGTTGCGCTTCATATCACCATCGCGAAAGACATTATGCTGCAAGAGCGGCGCCGGTATTTTCGTCATCCGGGCAATTTTGCTGTGACGTTGAAAGATGGCCAGGCAGAGCAGCAGGGACGAATCACGAACCTGAGCGAAGGAGGAATGGCGATTCGCGGCGCAAAAAATTTGAGGCGCGCGGCCTCGATCGAGTTTTGGTTCGATCTCGATTTCGCCGTAGAGATTAGCGGGAAAGGCCAGGTGGCCTGGACGAACTCGGAAGGAGCGGCAGGAATTCTGTTTCAGACTTTGCATGGGATGGGCCGCGGGCATCTTGGGGCTTGGCTGACGGCGCGAGAACAACTGCTGCCTCGGCCCGCGGACAACCAAGGGCAGAAATGAAGACAGTTGCTTCAATTGCATCCAGGAGCGGGTCCGCCCGGACAGCTGAGAGGGATTGCTGAGATTGAAAAACGGGATTAGTTAGGCACGCGTTAGCCCCAAACATTTAGTAAAATTGGGGGTTACATCAGTAGAGCGGGGGGTATGGGCCGGTGGAGTGGTTCAAAACGGTACGCCTCGCGTGTCTGTAGACGTGTTTGCTCGGAGTGCCTAATTCCCTCGCCCGGGAGAACCTTGGGCGAGGCGGAGAATGCGGAATGACGCGGCCGGTGTGGCTAGAAAAAGCGAGGGTGGTGGCGATCCTGGCCGTGGTGTATTTCGTCGCGGGAAAACTGGGATTGGAGCTGTCGTATGTGCACCCCAGCGCGACCGCGGTATGGCCTTGCACAGGTATCGCGATTGCGGCGTTGCTAGTTTACGGATTTGAGATTTGGCCCGGCATTCTGATTGGTGCGTTTCTGGTGAATTTGACCACGGCAGGAAATGTGGGGACGTCGATCGCGATTGCCGCAGGGAATACGTTGGAAGGTTTGGCGGGCTGGTATCTCATCAACCGCTTCGCATCCGGAAAAGATGCGTTTGCGCGGGCGCGGGATATTTTTAAGTTTGCGTTGCTTGCGGGAATCGCGGCTACGACGATCAGCGCGACGATTGGCGCGGTGACGCTGGCGGCGGGGGGATTTGCGCCATGGTCGGCGTTTGGACCGATCTGGAGCACCTGGTGGCTGGGTGATGGGATCGGGGCGGTGATTGTGACGCCGCTGATTCTGCTGTGGTGGGAGAATCCCCGACTGACGTGGACTCGCAAGCAGATCGTGGAGTTGGCATTCCTGTTCTTAGGGCTTCTTTCGACGGCTTGGATTGTGTTTGGCGAGCGGTTCCATCCTGAATTAAAGAACTATCCATTGGAGTATTTGTGCATTCCGTTTCTGATCTGGGCGGCGTATCGATTTGGGCGCCGCAAAGCAGTGACCGCACTCTGTGTGCTATCCGGTATCGCGGCGTGGGGCACGCTGCACGGCTATGGACCATTTGCCAGGGAATCGCACAATACTTCGCTGCTGTTGATGCAAGTCTTCATGGGTATCATGGCGGTTACGACGCTAGCCCTAGCTGCGGAAGTCACTGAACACAGGCGCTCCGAGGAGCACGTGCGGAATCTGGCGCTGAACGATCCGTTGACGGGGCTGGCGAATTATCGGCAAATCGTCGAGGCCCTGGAGACGGAGATCAAGAGATATGGCAGAAACGAGCGGTCGTTCGTGGTCTTGCTGCTGGATTTGGATGGGCTGAAGAAAATTAACGATGCATACGGGCATATCGTGGGCAGCCGGGCGTTATGCCGGCTAGCGGATATGCTGCGGCTGTATTCGCGGGAGATGGATACCGCAGGGCGATACGGCGGGGACGAGTTTGTGCTGATTTTGCCCGAGACGGATGCGGAAGCCGCGCGGCTCGTGGCGCAGCGAATTTCCAAGCGTCTGGCGGAAGATGGAGAAGAGCCGAAATTTTTTGTGAGCATTGGCACAGCTGTATATCCGCATGACGGCGAAACGCTGAACGAAATTTTGGGAGCAGCGGATCGCGATTTGTACCGCGAAAAGGGCGTGCCGAAGAAGAGATCGCTGCTGCCGAGTTGACCTTCTCAAGATTTGCTACCAGCTCTCCCTGACCCGCGGGCGCTTGCTTTGAGGCTCACCGCAATTTCTCTGATTCACTTCAAACTATTTTCGAAAAAATGGTAGGCCAGGTTGGCGGCTTGCGCGTGGATTTCGTCGCGGAGGACGCCGGCCCTGTCGAGGCAGAGCTGGGGCTGGGATTGGTCGCCGAGAGGCAGGCAGGTGGCGAGGAAGGTGTAGTGGCCGACGTCTTGAATGATGGTGAGTTGCGCGCCGGGAATATGCGCGGCGAAGAATTTGGCGCTGGTATCGAGCGGGACGATAGTATCCGCGGAGCCGGCAAGAATCTGAACAGGGATGGTGATTCTCGCGAGAGAATCCGTCGAGAAAGCCGGACCCAGAGTGGGTGCGATGGCGAAGATGGCACGGATGCGTGGATCGCGATGTGGCTGGGCGCCTTCGCGGAGAGCGGCTTGAAATGCGGGATCGGTTCTCGAGAGAGCGCCGAGTTTGGCGGATAGGCCGAGAAATTCAGGCGGGTCGGCGCAAGAGCCATCGCCGTTGTGAGATTCGCAGTAAGCTTCAACGCGGGAAAAATCGCCGATGCCGCCGGCAATCTCGATGACCGTGAAGCCGCCGAGAGAAAAGCCTGCCGCGCCCACGCGGCTGGGGTCGATGCGCGGGCCAAAGGTGGAATCGGCGAGCAGAGCGTTGAGAACGGCGGTCAGGTCATTGGCGCGTTCCCACCAGACCGAAAATCCCTGCACGGTGTAGGGCTCAAGCGCGTTGTTGCCGGGATGATTAACGGCAGCGGCGATGTAGCCGTGCGAGGCGAGCGCGGTGCCGAGCCAAGCCATCATGGGTGCGGAGCCGCCAGTGCCGTGAGAAAGAAGAATCAGCGGAAGTTTCGCGGGAGCGGCAATGACCGGGCCGTCTGGAGCAGCTTTACCCGCTATGGCGAAGGGAGCGCTAGGAGAGCCGACCCACTGCTGTTTTTCGACCGCGGCGGGATCGGCGGGATACCAGATGTCGGTGATGAGGGCGTGGGTCTGTGCGCCGCGCCAATCGTACGGTTCAGGCGGGACGAATTGGCGGTGCATTACGCCGACTTTGCCGAAGTGGAACTTCTCTTTACGTGCTTCGGCAGAAGGAAGAAAGAGCGTCAGCGACACGCAAAGAACGGGCAAGGATACGAGTTTGCGATTCATGCCGATTGGGTCCCCATGGAATTTCGGAAGTACTCTAGACGATTTGCACAGGAACATGCGAGTGTTTACAGGTCGATGCTGAAATTAGCGGAGGAGACACACCGAAGTCTGTCCCATTGGTTGGTCAGCCATAATAGGTCCCTCCCCCCAGTTTTTTCGTAAACACTGATTCTAAAGAATTTAAATTCCCTGCAAGTCGATTAGAATCAACACTTGCGGGAAATCTTGTAAACACTGACTCTAAATAACTTACTGACAGTTACTGCACTGAAATTGTGCAGCAGGCTGAGTACTCCCCAAATGTTGGGCACATGTTGCGAATAAAGGATTTAGGCCGCGGGTCAGCGTTAATGGGCCGAGATGCTGGCCGCCAGCAAACGGGCCAGGCCCGCGGAAATCTCGGCGGCGTGGCTCTTCTTTTGTGTCTAGGCCGTGAGGCAAGCCACGAGCAAGATGAACCTGAAGGTATTCGAGATCATGCAAACACTGAGCTTCTAAAAGGCAAAAACGCCAGCAAGATCCTGGCGCTACGAAATGAAGACGCACTCGTATCCAAGAGCTATTATACGCCGGGAGTAACAGTTTTTCAATAGAAATGGGACGGAAAAATGCGGGGCGTCCGGAAATGCGATTTTGACCGTGGTTGCAGTGAGCTCTAGGCCCGCACGCGCGAAACCGGCGCCTGTGATCGCCGGGTCGTTTTACACCGACGAAACTTGGGCTTTTTGATGACCTTAGGTCTATTTTTTTTGCTCTTCGGCTGGCAGCCCGCGAAGACACGCGTAAGCTGCTTTCCCTAGTCTGTCAAATTTTGCTTTGCTCGCCACACATACATTGTCTCGGGCTTCGGCACACCAAACCAAGGCTCAAGCTGCCCACTGGTTAGGGATTGCAATTGCGCAATAGGGGATGGCCAGAGTTCGGAACCCGTAGAGGCAAAACCGGCGTTTGCGTTACCCGGCGCACGGGGATTGACAGGGTGGCGTATCCAGCATACCGTTCGCGGCTTGTGAGAGAAGCGAGTTGGGGGCGATGAAGAACAAACTTTTGGGAGCGGCGATTGTTGCGGCGACGGTGGCGATTGTGGTGTCGCTCGCGGCGGGCGGACATTCGTCGGGGGCGGCCGGACTCGCAGGGCACGCTGGAGGAATGAGTGCGCTCTTAGCGGTGAGTTTGCGATGGGTGGCGATTGCGTTGATTGCCACGTATGCGGGGGCGAGGCGGTCGCTTACGGCGTGGATTGTGGTGGGGTTGCTGGCGGGGGCGGAGTTGGGGCACGACTGGCCATCCGTGGCGGAGAAAGTGCAGTTTTTGGGGACGATTTTTCTGCGGCTGATCAAGGTGATTATCGCGCCGCTGCTTTTTGGGACCTTGGTGGTGGGAATTGCGGGGCATGCGGATTTGAAGAAGGTGGGGCGGCTGGGGATCAAGTCGCTCGTTTATTTTGAGATTGTTTCGGTGATCACGCTGGTGATCGGATTTGCGGCAATCGATATCAGCCGCGCGGGCGAGGGCGTGCATCTTCCGCCGATGGCGGAGGCTGCGCCGCTGAACGCCGCGCCGCACACGGCGGCGCAAATCATTACGGATATTTTCCCGGAAAACATCGCGAAATCGGTGGCCGAGGGGCAGGTGCTGCAAGTGGTGGTGTTCAGCGTTTTGTTTGCGATGGCGCTGGCGCTGGTGCCAGAGACGAAACGTCGGCCGATGGTGGCGTTTGCGGAAAGCCTTTCGGAGACAATGTTCAAGTTCACGAATTTGGTGATGTACACGGCGCCGATCGGCGTGTTTGGGGCGATCGCGTACACGGTAGGACATTTGGGATTGGGCGTGCTTCTGCCGCTGGTGAAGCTGCTCGCGACGATGTATGTGGCGCTTCTCATTTTTATTTTTGGCGTGCTGCTGCCCATCGCCTTGTTCGTGAAGACGCCATTGAAAGAGTTCGTGCGGGCGGTGACGGAGCCGGTGACGATTGCGTTTGCGACGGCGAGCTCGGAAGCGGCGTTGCCGCGCGCGATGGAAGAGATGGAAGCGTTTGGAGTGCGGCGGGAGACGGTGGCGTTTGTGCTGCCCACCGGGTACAGCTTCAATCTGGGAGGGTCGAGCCTGTATCAGGCGCTGGCGCTGGTGTTTATCGCGCAGGCGGCGGGGATTCATCTAACGATCGGGCAACAGATCGTGATGATGCTGACTTTGCTGATCAGCAGCAAAGGAACGGCGGGAGTGGCGCGGGCGTCGCTCGTGATTGTGCTGGCAGCAGCGGGGCAATTTCATTTGCCGACGGAGCCGTTGTTCTTGCTGTTTGGGATTGATCAGCTGATGGACATGGGACGGACGGCGGTGAATGTGCTGGGAAATTGCCTGGCGTGCGTGGTGGTGGCGCGATGGGAAGGCGAGTTTCGAACTGACGGGACGCCAGCCGAAACAAATCCGGCGTAAGAATTAGATTCGGTTCCGTTCTATTCGCGGCGAGATGATTCCTTTAAGAAATAAGCTGCCTGCGGCCCGAATCTCGGAACCAGATAGATGGACATCGGAATGGGCTGGGCGAATTTTCGCTTGAGATACCAGCAGGGGGGATCTCCCGCGTGGGAGAACAGGGAATGGACGCACACAGCGGTTTGCTCAGGCTGCACCTGATCGAGGGCGTACTCGGTTTTGCCGCCTTTTTCTCCGATGGCCAGGACGCGAAGGGCGGTGACGGTTTCGAAGGGATCGTTGGGTTTTGGATGCAGCATGCGGACGCGGACGGAAATGTAGTCTCCGACGTAAAGGAGGGCCGCCGCCAGAACGAGCGCGATTAGAACGCGTTGTACGAGTGTGCGGAGTGGGGGCAAGAGGACGTCACCTCAAGTCTCGCTCAGTAGACAACAGCGATCGGTTGTTCGTCACGCAATTTCGTGCGACCCGCTAGGGCTTTTCCTTGGGGATCTCGATGGGCTGCCCGATCTTGATGGTCGAGCCGAACCGCTTGTAATTTTCGTACCGAACGGTCATACGAATACGAACACTGCCGCTGCTGAACTGCAGCGTGTCCTCGGAGTGCGTGTAGGTCGGGAACCAGAAGTGGCCCTCGATGTTTTCGCGGAAAGTCTCGAAGCGGGGGAAGACGTTCTCCTGGCCATGCTTTTTGATGTCGGGAACGGCTTTGCCATCGGTCTTGACGATGGCCATATCCTTTTGTTCGACCCAGATGCGGCCCTGAAAATAGCGCTGATTTTTCTCGATGGTTTTGGGGCCAACGTCGAAAACATAAGTATTGAGATCGTCGAGTTGCTGCTGGCCAACGTACTTGACGTCGTACTTGGGCAATTCATCGGTGGTGAGGACGAACGGCTGGACGTGCTCGAGGTCGTCGAAATCCTGCTGCGACATGCTGATGCGCTGGAGGGTCGGGGCGGGCGCGTCGGTTACGTGCTCGTAGCGCTTGCCTTCGGGAGTGAAGAGAATGTCGCTGGTCATGCGATATTCGCCGTCGGGCTGGCCGCTGTAGTCGTCGATCGTTTGAATGACGAACGTTTGTGTGTAGGTGTAGTTATCGCGTTCTTTGCGGAACTCGGCTTCGCGCTCCGCGAATTTCTGAATAATCTGCTCGGGAGGGATTTTGGGGGCGGCCGTGGAAAGAGGGGATTCGGTGGTGGTCTGGTGAGGAGCCGCCGCGGGCATGGAGCTTGGCCGGGGCTGGGGCGTAGGAGGAACGTAAGAGGGAGGCGGCGGCAGCGGGCCAGTTTGCTGGGCGGCGAGCGGGAACGCCAAAAATAAGAGCGCAAGAATGGTTTTAGACATTCGAGTAGCGTGCGCGGTGAATTTGCGAAGCGGCACTTGGAAACTGAGTTGCATTGCTGACGAATTCCTTTCCATCTATCCAGTATCTGACGGACTAAAGAGTTAGGAGCTTCAGGATAGCTCCGGGGTTGCTTCGCGTCCAGCGCGGAGAGCGATAAATTGATTGACCTCAGCTTGCGGCGAACGTATCATCCGCGCAATTCCAGGCAAAATTTGCGAGGGGGATTCAGAATGTTAAAGCGCGTGCGTCTTATTTTACTAGCGTCAGTAGTAGTGCTGTTTTGCGTTCCGCATTCTGTTCGAGCGCAGCAGCCGCAAATCCAGCCCGACGCTTACAACCAGCTGGAATTCCGGTATATCGGGCCGGTCGGAAATCGCACGACGGCGGTGGCTGGTGTGCCGAGCAGCCCGTATCTCTATTATGTGGGGACGGCATCAGGCGGAATTTTTAAGACTACCGATGGCGGTGCGCACTGGGACCCGATTTTTGATGCGGAGCCGGTGTCATCGATTGGATCGCTTGCGGTGGCCGCCAGCGATCCAAATATCGTGTGGGCGGGGACGGGCGAATCTTATATCCGCAGCCACATTTCCGTTGGCGATGGAATTTACAGGTCCATGGACGCGGGAAAGACGTGGACGCACATGGGGCTGGACAAGACGGGGCGGATCGGCAACGTGCTGATCGATCCGCGCAATCCGGATATCGTGCTGGCTTGTGCTCAGGGACATGGGTATGGGCCGCAGCCGGAGCGGGGCGTTTTTCGGACGACGGACGGCGGCAAGAATTGGGAGAAAGCGCTGTTTGTCGATGAGAACACGGGCTGCTCCGATATGGGGATGGATCCAAACAATCCCCGCATTTTGTTTGCGGGCATGTGGCAGATGGAAATTCATACGTGGGGCCGCAACAGTGGAGGGCCGGGGAGCGGGCTCTTTAAATCAACGGATGGCGGAGCGACTTGGAAGAGACTGGAAGGCCACGGCCTGCCGCATTCGCCTGTGGGAAGGATTGCGGTGCGCGTGGCGCAGCGCGATTCGAACCGCGTGTACGCCATGATCGAAACGGGCGACGGCGTTCCCTGGGAAGGGCACCCTGGACAGAGCGGAGCGCTTTGGCGCTCGGACGATGGCGGCGAGAATTGGCAATTGGTGAACTCCGACCGGCAAGTTCGCGGGCGCACGCACTATTACACGCGAGAAGAAATTTCCCCCGACAATGAAAATGAAGTCTATTTCTTTACCTCCGCGTTTTCTCGCACATTGGACGGCGGCCACACGCTGACGAATATGCCGGCAAGCCCCGGTGGCGATAACCACGAGATGTGGATCGATCCGACGAACGGCGACCGCATGGCGGTGGTCAATGACGGAGGCGTGAGCATTTCCGTGAATCGCGGGCATACCTGGGATCACATTCAGCTTCCGATTGCGCAGATTTATCACGTGACAGTGGACGACCAGATTCCTTACTACGTTTATGGCAACCGGCAAGACGGCTCGTCGTATCGCGGTCCGAGCAACAGCTTGCAATTTGGCGGATTTGGCGGAGGAGGGATTTCGCGCAGCCAGTGGCACCCGATTGCCGGCGGCGAAAGCGGCTTTGCGACGCCCGACCCAGTGGATAACAACATCATTTGGTCGAGCGGGACGGGAGCGGGCAGTGTCAGCGGGGCGGTCGTGCGTTTTGACGAGCGCAATCGGCAGTGGCGCGAGGTCGAAGTGTGGCCCGTGGATGTTTCCGGAGCGACGGCGGCGGAAGTGAAGTACCGCTTCAACTGGGAATTTCCGATTGCGATTTCGCCGCATGACCACAACAAGGTATACGCGGGAAGCCAGTTCGTTCACGAAACGACCGACGGCGGAAATAGCTGGCACGTGATCAGTCCGGATTTGACGCGGAACGACAAGAGCCGCATGGGAAGTTCGGGCGGTCTTACGCCGGATAATATTGGCGTGGAATACGCGGGAGTGGTCTTTGCCATCGCCGAGTCGCCGAAGGAAGCGGGTGTGATTTGGGCCGGAACCAACGATGGGCTCGTGCAGCTTACGCGTGACGGCGGAAAAACGTGGACCAATGTCACGAAGAATATTCCCAACATGCTGGACTGGGGAACGGTGAGCAACATCGAGCCCTCGCGATACGACGCGGGAACAGCCTACCTCACGGTCGATGGACATCAGGTGAATAATCGCGACCCGTTTGTTTATAAGACGACGGACTTCGGCAAAACGTGGACGGAAATCACCAATGGAATTCCGCACAGCATGTTGAGTTACGCGCATTGCGTGCGGGAGGATCCCGTGCGCAAAGGTCTGCTTTATGTAGGAACGGAAAATGCGCTTTATATCTCCTTTGATGACGGAAAGAACTGGCAGCCGCTGCAGAGCGGGCTTCCCCATGCGCCGGTGTACTGGATCACGGTGCAGGAGCGATTCCACGATTTGGACTTAGCGACGTATGGGCGCGGATTCTGGATCCTGGATGATGCAACGCCCTTCGAACAGCTGACGCCCGAGATTCTTGCGTCGAGCGCTCATCTCTTTGCGCCGCGCGACGCTTACCGGTTCCGGCCCATGGAACAACCTGCGAGTGTTTCCGCCGATCCCACGGCGGGACACAATCCGCCGTTCGGAGCTTCCATCAATTTTTACATGAAATCAAAACTAGGCGAGAAAGAACACGCGAAACTTACGATCACCGATGCGAGCGGAAAAACCGTGCGCGAAATCGAATGCCGTGCACCGCGAGCCGAAGGCGGCCGTCGAGCCGGTCCCGGCGGGGGCGGATTTGGCCGCAGAGAAGCTCCCCCGTGCGAAGCGAAGCCGGGAATCAATCGCTACTGGTGGGATTTGCGAGGCGAGGAAGCCACGGAAGTCAAGCTGCGAACGCCACCGACGTATTCGCCGGACGTGCCGCTGGGTCCGGAAGGCTGGCGGGAGGCACCTTCCGTGGACCGTATATCCGTGCTTGAGCCGCCGGGGACGTACACGGTAACGATGACTGTTGGCGACGAAAAGAGCAGCCAGAAGCTGAACGTGTTGAAGGATCCGCACTCGACGGGAAACGACAGCGATATCCAAGCGCAATTGAAACTGGTTGCGGAACTTCGCGATGAGATAAATTCTCTGGCCGAGAGAGTGAATCAAATCGAATCGATTCGCGGGCAGCTCGCCGATCTCGAAAAGCAATTGGGAAAGGACGATGCTGGAAAGGCGATTCGGAAGGCTGCGGACGATGTCGAAGAAAAGCTGACGGCTGCGGAAGGAAAGGTGGTGCAGCTTGAAGCGACCGGTAGAGGACAGGACGATGTGCGCTATACGCCGATGCTGCTGCAGAAAATCAGCTATCTGGCAGACGAGGTGGGCGGCTCGGCTGATTTTGCACCCACGACGCAGCAAGTAGCCGTACAGCAGGAGTTGAAGCAGCAGGGTGATGAATCGCTAAGGAAAATGGAAGACGCTGTTGCGAAGGATGTCGGAGCGTTCAATGCGATGCTACGGGAGAAAAATATCGGGAATATCGTTGTGAAGACACCCTGAACCGGAAAACGAAGACGAGGGAAGGCTGAAACAGGGCCAAGAATATTTGGTGGAGCCGATGGGATTGTAAATCGGCTAGTGAAGAAAACCGAAGAAAAACCTCTAAATTCCCTAGTTTGTTGCCACTTACTGATTTTTCCGATGTCCCTTAGAAACCTTTAGAGGCTCTCTGGACACCTGTATAATACCCGATTCTGGCAACAGTTGGCAACAGTTGCTTCACGCGTAACTTGCTGATTTCTAAGAACGCCAAAAACGCCAGAATGGCTAGATTTCGCGGATTGAGGTACGCAGCGGGTACACGGCACAGAAACGGCCTTGGACAGGCCGTGTCGTAGGCAAAGTGGAACTCGACGCGAGAATATTGCTGTGACAGCACCTTGATTTGGAGTTTCAAGGACGTACGGGTGCTGCAAGGAACAGAAAACAGTGGGAGGGAACAGCGAGGAACTCTTACTGTTCCCGAATTGTTCGCGCGAGCTTCGTGCGCACCACGACTAGTTCGTGTGGACAGCGGCGACAACACCATGTTTACCGCTCTTCCTCACGCAAGATGATGGCCGGGTCAAGACTTAGAATGCGGCGGGAAGCGAGCAGTGCTGAAGCTAACGCAACAGCTAACACGATGCTCAGGGTCGCTGCAAATACGACCGCGTCTGTGCTCCGCACCCCATATAGTTGTGATTCGATCAACCTCCATCCCGCTACCGCAAATAGCGCTCCTGCGATCAAACCTACAATAACAGTGACCATGGAGCTCACAACCGAGCGCGTCATTAAAGCGCGGGGAGTGCCACCCACGGCGAGATGCACCGCCAGAGTCCTCCGCGAACGGCGAAGCGAGAACCAGACTGATCCGTAAGTTCCGATGATAGCGAGTGAAAGTCCGACCGCAGCCAATACATTCAGCAATATCGTTAGGCTCCGTGGGATCTGCAAGTTTCGGGTGATGTACTGCTCCATGGTTGAGACCTCGTCTATGGGCTGAACAGAAGATACGTTCCTTAGCGCCAGCTGGGCAGGCAAGGAGGCACTCATCGGGTCGGAGACAGTCCGAATTACGAATGTGAAGGATCGGGGGAGCTGCTGGCCGAATGACAAGTAGATTGCAGGCATCGTCATTGATCTCGGTCCGAAAAAGCGTATATCGCCCACTACACCAATGACACGTGCGGGCCTCTCGCCGTCTATTGTGACGAACTGTCCCACGGCTGCCGATTTACCCCACAGAGCCCCGGCGAGCGATTTGCTCACGATCGTGGTTGTTTCCGCTTTCGGATCCAAGTTGCGGTCGAAATCACGACCGTACATAAGCGGAATCCCGACAGTATGGAAGTAGCCCGGCATAACAATACTTGGAGTTGCTTCGATCGGGGCCCAGGTAGAAGGAGCGCCGATTGCTCTGATATCAACGATCAGTGATGATGTCGAACGGACCGGGAGAAAATCGACGCCGCTGACTCCTTCAACGCCGGGAATATCAGTGAGCGCTCTGGCTGCCTCCGAATAATATTCTCGTGCACCTTCCGGACCCCGGCCAAGTGTCGTTTCTGGACGCGAGACAGATAGGCAGAGCAGATTCTGTGCATGAAAGCCCAGATCGACCTGCTGGAGATTAATGAGCGTCCTAATGAACAATCCAGACCCAACCAAAGCCACCGTAACTAGCGCAGTCTGGGTCACACTGAGGAACCAGAGGGACCTCCGACCTCTGCGGGTTTCGCCCACACTCCGTCCGGCCACCAATCCGGCGGCCAATGAGTTACTCTCACGCGCCAATCCCCAACACGGCTGGACGGCAACGATTACACCCACCAGGATTGAAAGACTCGTAGTAAACAAGAAAGTGGGGAGACCAAACGTCACCTGTGCTGTGCGAGGCCATGTTGTAGGAAGCGATGTCTTCAGATAAGCCGTGAACAAATGTGCCAACAGCGTCCCTACCAAACCAGCGGCCAATCCAGTCACAATTTGCTCTAGCACAAGCTGGCGTACGAGCTGACTGGTCGACATGCCCAACGCGCGCCGCAAGCCAAACTCGTTCCGTCTCGCCGCATAACTCGCCAACAGCAGATATGCCGCATTTATACAACCGATTAACAGAACCAGTGATGCAGCCGCCCAAATAACAAGCACAGGCGCGCGCATCGTGCCCACAAGCTGGTCCTGTAGCCGGCGCACGAAGGGTTGTTTCCAGTAGAGAGAATCCTTCGGCGGTACGCTCATCCACGTACCTGCAGCACCCTGCATCCAAGCAGACTGTGCAGCATTAGCCTGAGCGATCGTTACGCCCCTGCGCAACCGACCAAGAATAAGGCGTCCAACAGAACCGAATGAACGCAGTTCACCGGG
>JBARCY010000130.1:0-1887 GCA_049794595.1 Candidatus Acidiferrum sp. | reverse complement strand
TCGGACGCAAAGAACAAAACAAGAGCTAGAAAAGAAATAGATCGCTTCATAGGCGCTACCTCACCGTTTCGTGCCCCGCATCATACGCCACTCTTGCACGATTGGTGTGATCAGTTCCCGGTTAACGCATTGTATTGGGCTTTGGTAAGTGGCACTACAGAAAGCCTTCCGATGCGCACCAACGGCGAATCAGCGAATAGCTTATTCGCTTTAATCTGCTCAAGCGCAATCGGCTTCGCAATTGCCTTTCCCGCCTTGATCTTCACCGCCGGCTTTTTGGGATCAGAAGCATCGACAGAAACAACGGTCGCGGTTCCCACCGCGCTCTTACGCTCCCCGGTTTCGTAAATCACCAGCCTCGCGCCGGGCTCCATCTCGCGAAGATTCTTGACCGCCGTCGGATTGGACACACCGTCCCAAACAGTAACGCCGTCCTTCTGCAAATCAGCAAACGAATATTCCGAAGGTTCAGTTTTTAGCAAATAATCTGATGGCATAATGGCTCCTGGCATCCGCGATTCATTGCTCAGCCATTCTACCCGCTAAGAAGACGGCTCGCGGCCGCTTCGTAAGGAACCGCCTCCCTCCCCACTTTTTGTCCTCTAGCTCAACCGCGGGCCCGCTCGTGACGATGCAACTCCGCCTCACCAAATTTCTCACGTCGCTCTTGCCCCTATCCCTCGCTTCTGGCACGATGCAAACAACATCAAACCATACTTAAACTAGAAGATTTCCCGGGAGGCAAATATGGCTGGTTTTTGTGGCAAATGCGGTTCTCCGTTGGCGGAAGGTCAGGCCTTTTGCGCTGGATGTGGAACACCCGTTTCCAGTTTGCCGGCGCGTCCTCCAGCGGCGCCATCCGCTCCTCCGCCGGCTGCGCGTCCGCCAGCCGCTCCAGTGGCCGCTCCTTCCAAGTCCGGCAACACTCTGCTCAAAGTTCTATTGGGCTTTGTTATCGTAATTTTTATTCTCGGAGCCGTGGGAGTCGCGGGCATCTGGTACGTCGGCCATCGCATAAAGCAAAAAGTCCACGAGATAGGGCTGGACAACATCTCGACGGAAACAAGCGAGCATCGCGGGCCTGCGCTTGGCGGCGTCAATCCTTGCAGCCTCCTTTCGAAGGCAGACGTGGCCCAAGCCGTTAAGATGGATGTCGTCCGCGCCGAATCACCCGAAGGCAGTGACACCGGTTGCGAGTACAGCGTCATGGGAAATAATGTGGACCTCGTCGCTAAGCATATTTCCCTCCTTCACAAGGAGGAAACGAATGACTCTCAGCGCCAGATGATGGAGACCTTCGCGAAAACAATTGGCCACGGTAACGATTCCGATCAAAGCGCTCCAAGGCATCCCGGGGAGTCGCCCGTATTTATCTTCACCGCGGACAACAACAGCGCTGCCGCGCAGATGAGCTTGAGTCGCGCCACGTTAGGCCGCCTCGGCCCCGGCCTCGTTACGATCCCATCGCTGGGCGATGATGCCTTCGACGTCGGTAGCGCGATGATAATGGCGCGCAAGGGCGACAGAGTTGTTCGCATCTTGTATATGATGTGCCCCTGCACCACCGACGATGTCGTGCCGCTCGCGAAGAAAATTGTCGCCAATATGTAGCTGCGCATTTCGCGAGTGATGCCGCGGATTTCCTGGTTCAAAGCTACGGGGCTTTTACAGCGACAACGCCGAGATCGGCGATGTTGTCTCCTTTTTTCAACGAAGGCACGGCGTTTACGTGAAGCACCACGCCGGAAACAGGCGCCTGCGGCTCGAGAATTGTCTTCCCAAAATAATCCGTGATATACCCAAGCTTCATGCCCTCCTGAATGTAAGTCCCACGCTTCACCAGCGGATACCAAATCCCCGGCCCGTCCGAAATCACGTCCACAACTT
>JBARCY010000129.1:0-2740 GCA_049794595.1 Candidatus Acidiferrum sp. | reverse complement strand
CCATGGCCTTGGGCAAGGTCTATACCTTCGGCCCCACGTTCCGCGCAGAAAAATCCAAAACGCGCCGCCACCTCACCGAATTCTGGATGCTCGAGCCCGAAGCCGCCTACGTCGAATTTGACGAAATTATGTCCCTTGGCGAAGGCCTCGTCAGCGCCATCGTGCAAGGCGTCGTCAAAAACAAATCGCGCGAACTCGAAACGCTCAAGCGCGACGTCAGCAAACTCGAAAACATCAAGCCCCCGTTCCCGCGCATCTCCTACGAAGATGCTGTCTCCGTATTAAACAAAAACGGCAACCCCGCAAAATTCGGCGACGATTTCGGCGGCGACGAAGAAACTCTCATCTCCAAAGAATTCGACCGCCCCGTCCTCATACATCGCTACCCTTCTGCCATCAAAGCCTTCTACATGCAGCCCGATCCGCAACGCCCCGACCTTGCCCTCGCCTTCGACATGATCGCCCCCGAAGGCTACGGCGAAATCATCGGCGGAAGCCAGCGCATCCACGACTACGACTTGCTCCTCAAGCGCCTCCAGGAACACAATTTGCCCCAGGAATCTTTCGAGTGGTATCTCGACCTTCGCCGTTACGGCAGCGTCCCCCACTCCGGCTTCGGCCTGGGCCTCGAGCGCACCGTCGCCTGGATTTGCGGCACCGAGCACATTCGCGAAGTCATCCCCTTTCCACGCATGATTTATCGCGTGTATCCTTAATCTGGGGTAGTTCAGTACATTTCCCGCTGTTCCCGCATTCTGTTGAGTTCAAGGACTGGCTCGGGTTTTGTGGCAGGTTCTGCCTCTGGGGCACTTGCTCGGTTTGTCGCAAGTCACGAGTCACCAGTCACGGAGCCTTTGTATGGCGCAAAAAGTCAGAATCATCGGTGTACCCATGGACCTCGGCCAAAGCCGCCGCGGCGTTGATATGGGCCCCTCGGCCTTACGTGGTGCCGGCTTGCAAGCTCGCATCAAGCAGCTTGGCAACACCGTTGAAGACATTGGCAACCTCGAAGTCAAGCAGCCCGAGGAAATGCAAGTGGGCGAGAAACGTGCCAAGTATCTTCAGGAAATCGCGGAAACCTGCAAGGATCTCGCCACCACCGTCGAAAAATCTCTCGGCGAGGGTTTTCTCCCGCTCGTGCTTGGCGGCGACCATTCCATCGCGGCCGGCGTCGCTGCGGGAGTCGCTTCTTACTATCGCAAAGACAAAAAAGAAATCGGTTACATCTGGCTCGACGCCCACGGCGACATGAACACGCCCGAATCTTCTCCTTCAGGCAATGTCCATGGCATGCCACTCGCCAGCATCATGGGCTATGGCCCCTCCGAACTCGTCGATCTCATGGGTTTCAAACCCAAAGCCGAGCCGGGCAACATTGTGATTGTCGGCGCGCGCGATCTCGATGCGCAAGAACGCAAAATCGCGAAGAAATCAGGCATTCACGTTTTCACCATGCGCGACATCGACGAACGCGGCATGCGCGAAGTCATGGCTGATGCCCTCAAGTATGCCATGGACGACACCGCAGGCATCGCCGTCAGCCTGGACATGGACTTCGTCGACCCCAGCGACGCCCCCGGCGTCGGCACTCCCGTTCGCGGCGGCGTCACCTACCGCGAAGCCCACCTCGCCATGGAAATGATCGCCGACACCGAAGCCATGGTCTCTCTCGAAGTCGTCGAAATAAATCCCATCATCGACGAACACAACCGCACCGCCCTCCTCGGCGTAGAATTGGTCCTCTCCGCCCTCGGCAAGAAAATCCTCTAGGCATGCCTCTTCAGCCCATGCCCGTCAGACGACAAAAAATCGGTGCTATCGCTGTCGGAGTCTTGGCTGTACTTTTTCTCCACACGCCTGGCACGCGCGCCTCGATGCCACAACAAAAAGCCAATCGGATCGTGGTCCACAAGTCGGAACGCACGATGACTCTGTTCCGAGACGGCAAAGTGCTGAAAGCCTACAAAGTCGCTCTAAGCACAGACCCGGTTGGCCCCAAAGAACGCGAAGGAGACCACAAGGTCCCCGAGGGTTTGTATGTGGTTGACGCCAAAAACGCTCACAGCAAGTTCCATCTCGCCCTTCACATTTCCTATCCCAACGCCGCAGACCGCGAACGAGCCCGCAAGCCGGGTGTCAAACTCGGTGGCAACATTGAGATTCACGGACTCGGTCCAAACTTCGGCTGGGTTGGCAGCTTGCATCGTCAAGTCGACTGGACCGACGGCTGCATCGCCGTAACTAATTCAGAGATTGAAGAGATTTGGCCGTTAGTTCCGGTCGGCACGGCGGTCGAAATACTGCCTTAAGAAAACTCACCTCGTCAACGCCCTTAGCTCATCCGCAACGCCTCCATCGGATCAATCCGCGAAGCCCGTCGCGCCGGCAGATACCCAGCGATCGCCGCGACCGCCGTGAGTATCACCAACATCCCAGCGAACGTCACCGGATCGCTCGCCGTCACACCAAACAAAAGTCCGCTAAGCGTCCGCGCCAGCGCCCACGACGCCACGACTCCCATTACCATCCCAATCCCCGCCAGCCCCAGCGTCTGCAACAAAATACTCCTCTGCAGCGTCTCCGCCGAGGCCCCCAGCGCCATGCGGATCCCAATCTCCTGCGTTCGCTGGCTCACCGAATACGAAATCACCGCATAAATCCCCAGCGAAGCCAGCACCAGCGCAAATCCTGCAAACCCGCCAAGCAGCCACACCACAAATCTCAGTGGCGACACCGCGCG
>JBARCY010000128.1:0-16243 GCA_049794595.1 Candidatus Acidiferrum sp. | reverse complement strand
GATTCCTGCGTAAGGCCTTTTAGGGCTTCAAACGCTTCCGGATTTTCCTTCAGCGCGCAGACGCCCTGAATGATGCCGGTGCCATCGCGAAAAATGGGGAACATCAACTTGCCGGATTCGCGCAGGTTATAGAGCCAGCCGCGAATGGTGACTTCTTGCCCGTCGTACTTGCCTGCTTGTTCGATGGTGATGATGGTCATAGGTCAGTTTTGGAGCGGAAATTCAAACGAATAGTTTACCAGAGCGGGCGAATTCGATTCATCCGAACAGGGAATCAGCGATTGGCCATAGTGCGTATGGTGCCGAGGCCGAGAAGACGTTGGTCGGCAGTGACTAGCGTAAGGTCGAGCACCTGAGCCGTGGCGGCGATAAAGCGATCAGCGGGATCGCCAGGGAGGGAGAGTGTCTCAGACGTTATGGCGATCTCATGAGTGAGTGGAGCCTCTCTAATACCAGGTGAAGATTGTTGCAGCCAGGCAAGGAAATCCGTTCGCAGCCGAAGGCGGCCCTTTCGTTGCAGCATCAGAGCCTCCCATGTACTGATCGGCGAAACCCAAAGCTCATTGTCCGGGTTAGCAAGCTCCCTGCGCGTTGCGGGTCCAAGATGCTCGGGGCTTTGGAGGAACCAAATCCATATGTGAGTGTCCAGCAGAAGCTTCAATCGCGAAGAGCCTCCCACTCGTCTTCGTCGGTGGCCGGCGAAATGATGTCGCCGAGGATTTCGATAGAATTCCGCATAGAGCCCATCAAGCTAGCGCGGTCAACTTCGGGCGCCGCTGGCACTACTTCGGCAACGGGCTTGCCGTGCCGAGTGATACGGATGGGCGATTTAGTCTTCTCGACCTGCTCGAGAATGGCGAGGCACTTGGCTTTGAATTCGGAAATGGCGATCTCTTGCATTGGGCTTACCCGACCATATTATAGACCATAGTCAGAATTACGGTCAATTATCGCCTTGTTAGCTCCATTCGCGCTCGAAGCGGTCGAGGGAGGCGCTGGCAGCAGCTAGTTGGTCGGCGGTGGAAGGAGTAGCGTGGCCGGATTTTTCCTTTAGTTCGAGAGTTAGGGCGAGATCCGGTTCGGAGGCGGTCTTCAGGATTTTGACGGCGGATTCCCAATTGATAGTGCCATCGTAGGGCGGGAGGTGCTCGTCTTTTTCGCCGTGATTGTCGTGGATGTGCGTGGATATTACGAGCTCACGCAGGGGCGCAAAACCCTTCTCTATGCGCTCGCTCTCGGGGCCATCGGCAAGATGGGCGTGGCCAATATCGAAATTGAAACGCAGGCCGGTGAGGCGCGTTTCGTCGACGAAGGCGCGGAGATAGGCGGGATCGCCCATTTCGCTGGTGGTGTTCTCGACGGCGATGGTCACCCCGGCGTGATGAGCGTGAAGAACTAAATGCTCGAGCGAGCTGAAAGCAGCATCGCGCTTGCGCGGGTCAGCTGTTTCACGCGAACCACCCATGTGGAGAATCAGACGGGAATAAGGGAGGTCCTCGGCGACATCGATGACACGCTTCAATTCGTCCATGGCTTCGATGCGGCGGACGCGTTCGACTTCGCAGATGGAAAGGGGCGTGCCGCCTTCGCGCGTCGCGCTAAGGTCGCGGCTCGTCGGCGCATGGAGCGATGCGAGAACGAGCCCGTGCTGCGAGAGGGCGCTGGCCATCGCCTGCATTTCTGCCTTGGTGGTGTAATCGAAATGGCTGCGCGTGGCGAAAATCTCGAGAGCCTCGAAGCCGGCCGCGGCGATCTGCCCGAGAAGCTCGCTAGTCAACCGTCGCGACACAAACAAGTAGGTGGATAGGATTCTTTGCATAGTCCTTGCTCTGCTCGCTTCGAAGAAAAGCTAGAAGTCTTGCTCCGGGCCGCCCGAGTGGATGCGGGGCGGCGGTACAGAAAATCGTTCAGTAACCGACGGCGGCGCCGTGGTCGCGCGGATCGGCCGCGCCGAGGCGTTCGCCGGTTTTTGGATCGATCCCGATGGCGTTTACCAAGCCAATGTGCCCGCGCCGCCGCGTTTGATAGCCTTCCGCTTTCAAGGCGGCTTCGATGCTTTCGGGAAAATCATTTTCCATCAGGATCACGTCCGGCAGCCACTGGTGATGAAAACGCGGCGCGTTGATGGCCGCCTGTGCGTTCATTCCCAGACGCATCCAGTTTAAAACGCTCAGCAGAGTGGCAGAAATAATCGTTGGGCCACCCGGCGAACCAGTTACGAAGCTCAATTGGCCGTCGCGCAAGAGCATTGTGGGCACCATGGAGCTCAGAGGACGATGGCCCGGAGCGATGGCGTTAGCTTCGGACTGGATGAGGCCGAAGAGAGCGTTAGGAACGCCCGGCTGAGTGGTGAAGTCGTCCATTTCGTCGTTGTAGAGAAAGCCGGCCGTCGAAGTTACGTGGGAGCCGTAGCTGTTGTTGAGGGTGTAGGTGCTGGCGACGGCGTTGCCGGCTGCATCAACGACCGAGAAATGAGTCGTGTGCTGACCTTCGCTGAGGCCGGAGACCCTTCGCGGCGCGGGCAAGGCAGCGGAAACGCCGCAGACGTGCGGAGTGCCTGCTTTGACGGTTGTGCTGGGAGTGGCGTGCAAGGGATCGATGGTCGCTTCGACCTCCTTGGCGTAGCACTCGCTGGTGAGGCCGTCAACGGGCACTTTTGCGAAATCGGGGTCGGCCAGATAGGCAGCGCGGTCAGCAAAGACACGCCGCATCGTTTCCACCACCATGTGCACGCTTTCCAAATCATCCCAGCCTTTGAGCTGGACGCCCTGCAACATGTTCATGGCTTCGATGATAGCGACGCCGCCGGAGCTTGGAGGAGGCGAGGAGATGACCTCCCACTTGTGGCCGTCGAGATCGTAATCGGCGCGCAGAGGCTGGCGCATTTTCGGCTGGTATTGGGCGAGATCGTCGAGGGTGATGAGGCCGCCCATGGCTTGCATATCCTCGGCGATCCGGTGCGCCGTTTCGCCGCGATAAAATTCGGCGGCGCCGTTTTTCGCAATTCGTTTGAGAGTCGCAGCTAGCTCCGGTTGCTTGAAGATATCGCCGGCTTTGAACATTTTCCCGTCGTTGAGGAAAATGTGGCGGCTTTCGGCGAACTCCTCCAAAAAGTCGCGCTGGTCTTCCAACTGCTTTGCCATTTTTTCGCTGATGGGGAAACCGTCTTCGGCAAGACGAATGGCAGGGGCCATCACTTCAGGAAGCTTCAGCTTGCCGTAGGTCTTGAGCGCTAACTCTAGACCCGCGACAGTGCCGGGCACCGCGACGGATTTGTAGCCGATGACGGAGAGATTCTTAACCAGCTTGCCGTCGGGGCCGACGTACATGTCGCGCGTGGCTTTGCCGGGGGCGACCTCGCGATAGTCAAAGAAGGTGGTACGGCCGTCCGCGAGGCGCACGAGCATAAACCCACCGCCGCCGATGTTTCCAGCAGCAGGTTCGACGACGGCAAGAGCAAAGCCTATCGCTACGCCCGCATCAACTGCATTTCCACCTCGCTTGAGGATTTCTACACCCGCCCGAGAGCCTAATTCTTCGTCCGTCGCGACCATTCCGTGCGCGGCACGTACGGCTTGCTGGGGCCAAGAGCCGTTGGAATCGTTGGAAAGGTGATATTCGGCTGTGGCTTGTCCGCGCGAGACCGGCGCGAGCAGCGCGAGTATCGCAGCTGTCGTAGAAAGGATTCGCGCAGAATTGATCATGTGAGGCTCCCCCGCAGACAAGAGACACTAAGTGATTAGAGGAAAAGCGTCAAGACGGGCCTGGAGCCTGCTCGCGCCTCGACGCCAGAAACTAAAGAGTTTGCCCATAGGCAGATAACGCGAAATCTCAAGGGGGTTTGTGCTGGTCGCGCCTAGTCTTTCGATGTCACGGTTCGCTGAGAAACTCGACATCGGGAGGACCTGGAAGAATGCCAGCTTCAGTTCCCCGCTCGATTAAGGCTCTGACAGCTTGTTTGCCGCGCTCGCCATAGCCGAGCGTCCAGCGGTTGACGTACATGCCCACGAACTTGTCGGCGATTTCGGTTTCCATGTCGCGGGCAAACTGCATGGCGTAGTTGAGAGCTTCTTCGCGATGTTCGAGGCCGTACTCGACGCTATCCTTAATGGTCTTAGCGATTTGCAGTCCCAAAGCGGAGCCAAGGGCGCGGCGAACGGCGTTCCCGCCAAGGGGGAGGGGAAGACCGGTTTGTTCGTGCCACCAGACGCCCAAGTCCACGATGCGGTGCATGCCGAGCTGAGGGAAGAGGAGTTGGCCCTCATGGATGAGAAGGCCAGCCTCGACGACTTCGTTTTTCACGGCGTCGAGGATCTTGTCGAAAGGCATCACCACCGGCTCGAAGTTTGGCTCGAATAACTTCAAGGTTAAATAAGCCGTGGTCTTGAGGCCCGGGACGCCAATCCGTTTTCCGGCTAAATCCTCGTGTTTCATGGAGTTGGAGGCGACGACGATGGGGCCGTAATTCTCTCCGAAGCTGGCGCCGCAATCAAGCAGGACATACTTGTCCCGCAAGCTGGGATAGGCGGCGAAGCTCAGCGCTGTGACGTCATAGGTCTCGGTGAGAGCTGCGTCGTTTAGAGACTGAATGTCGGAGAGCACATGGCTGTATTTGTAGCCGGGCGTGGCGAGCTTGTGGGTCGCCAGCGCATAGAACATAAAGGCGTCGTCGGAATCCGGCGAGTGCGCGAGTTTAATCTCGATGGTCTCTTTTTCGGGTCTTGAAGCTGCCTGTGTACCGGACATGGGCTTATCCAGTTCTTTCTGACTACCCGGCTCCCAATGAACCGGTTATCGAGTCATCCAAGCCGCCTTTTTGGTTTCTCTGGAGAGAGTTTTCCCTTTCGGGAGGCTCTGCAGAGGAACGGTAAGGAGAGAACGTAAGCGGCGCTGGGACCTGCGTGGCGCGTAGCTAACCTTAATTCTGCACCGCAAAGCCTAGCACAACCGACGCTTGTGGACAAACGCTTCCGAATCCGAGCAGAGGCCGTCTGAGGCAGAATTGGCAAGCCGAAGTTTGTCTTCGGGCCCGTGCTACGATGAAGGTTGAGATTCCTGCAGGATTCCCGGTTTATTTCGTCAAGAAGAAGCAATCCGCGCTGAAAGGATCAGGTTCGTGCAGCCTCCGAAGTTCACCGAAGCGGAGTTGGCGGCATTAATCGGCGAGGCCGTAGCGTGGCTACGCCGGGAGCGTGAGAGGTATTACGTTCTCAGCGAACCGCTGACGGAGCACGTCAAACTGAAACTGCGGCCGTTTTTTTCGGCGGAAGTTCTTGACGGGCTGCGGCTGAAGGACTTGTCGCTAACGGGGGGAACTATCCCCTGCCCGCCGTTTTATGAGCGGGTTCGCGCGGGCGGCTCTCGAGTGGTTCCAGACGCGGCGCACATGACGGCGATCCCCTTTGTTGACGTTGCCCTGTTCAACCGCCAGCCGACGTTACGGACGGTGTTCCACAACTTGGTCCACGTCTCGCAATTCTCGATGCTCGGATTGGAGAGGGTGATGAAGGGATATTTTGAGACTTTGAATGAGTCCGGCTTGTGGATGGTCGTGCCGTTTGAGGAGCAGGCGTACAACTTGGATGCACGATTTACCAGAGATCCTTACGACTATTTCTCTGTCGAAGCCGAGATTCGCGAATGGCAGCGAAAAGGAAAGTATTAAGAACTGCCGCGGAATGAAGATAAGATCGGCTCACTCAAGTTCAATAGGCTGCGATTTGAGGCCTTAGAGCGAGGAGACCATGCGGGCGATGGCGTCGTCGAACGTAGATCTGCTATCGATATACGGTTGCCAAAAGCGGGACAGCAGTTCGTAGTAGTCGTTCCAGCCGCGCCGGTAGAGGCTCTCTCGAATGAGGTCGGGCTCGTAGGTATCTCCCAAAGTTGCGGGGGCATCCTTGGAAAGAGAATCGGTGGAACCCTGCTTGGCCTGCAGCCCTTTACCTGGTGTTGCGAGTAAAGGTTGGATCACTTCGCCAGTGGTGTAAAGGATGAGCGCGGGCCACAGGTCGCGGGGAATGGCTTTGCCGCGCTGTCGGCATTCGCGAATGATGGCTTGTTGCACCGGCTCGGCGATCCCGTGCGAAGCTTCGTGAAAGAGCACCTCAAATGCTGCGTTGCCCTGATTACGGGGATCGGTACTGGAAATGGTGACGCGCAGAGGATCGAGCGTAGTGTACGCTCCCGACGCAATTGCATAGGCGGAGACGTCGACGCGAATTTTCTCCGTGGGCCATTTGGTTTGATAGATATCAGCAAGGCGCTGGGAAACGCCCACGCCTTGTTCGATGACGAGTGGCGCGACCCGAGCGATCCACCGGCGATTGTCGAGATCCTGAGCGGGCCACAGATGAGCACGATAGACGGGCGCGGCAGAATCCAGCACGCGAGTGAGATCGGGAGGCAGGCCAGCGTCGCAAGATTTCTTGTGAGCGCCGGAGAGATCGTCGCAATCCTCAAAATCCTCGAGCTGATTTTTTAGCAAGACCAGGTCGTTATTAAAGAGCAGGTCTTTCCCCGCGAAGTTCTCGGCGTAATAGGCCACGGCGGTGCTCCACGCAATTTGCTCGGGCTGAGAGAGAGCCGTGGTGGAATCTTTCATGGTTTTCAATTTTAGGTGCGGAGCCGAATTGCTTTTTTGGACGGCAGAGGAGGGAGCCAATCGCTGCTTGGCCTCATAGTAGAGCGTGTGATGAAGGTTGACCCAGAATCCGCTGTGGAATTCGAAGACAGGCAGCGGGCCGTAGGTAGAACTATACTCTTGAGCCATCGCCGCCGTGGCCCCTAGGAGTACAAAGGCCAAGAGCGGCAATAAGATTCGGGCGGATGCCGGGCGCATGATGAATCGCACGATAGTAGCGCCAACTCCAGCGGGGCACAAACGCAGGATTCTTTCTTTCCCCTAATTTGCAATACCCGATGTAATATTCCCGGTCCTTTCAGGAGCGGAGAATCGGATGAGAAAATTTCAAATGTTTTGCGGCCTTGCCGCGATATTGCTCGCGCCTTGCGGAATATCCGCGGGGCGGGCCCAGGAGCTTCCGGCTCTCAAGCAGGAAGCCGTCGCGGAAGTGGATAAGCTCGATACGCTTACACAGCAGATGGTGGATGAGATTTTCAGCTATAGCGAGTTGGGATTTCAGGAACACGAAACCTCGCGCTACGTCACCGGCATCCTCGAGAAAAACGGATTTCAAATCGAGCGAGGCATCGCGGGGATTCCCACGGCTTGGGTAGCGACGTACGGTAGCGGTAAGCCGGTCATCGCGTTCATCACCGATCTCGATTGCATTCCGCGAGCTTCGCAGAAACCGGGGGTCGCGTATCACGACCCGATCATTGAGGGCGCGCCGGGCCATGGAGAGGGGCACAACTCCGGGATGGCGGTGAACGTCACCGCGGCGTTGGTTTTGAAAAAGCTGATGGATGAACACCACATTGCCGGCACGATCAAGGTTATTCCCGGGGTAGCGGAGGAATTGCTTGGGACGAAGGCGTTTTATGTCCGCGCGGGCATTTTTAAGGACGTGGATCTAGTTTTGGGCGCGCACGTGGAATCCGAATTTTCCACTTCGTATGGGACGGGGAACGGAGAGTGGAGCGGACTTGTCTCGGTGCAATATTTCTTTCACGGCAAAGCGGCCCATGCGGCGGCAGCGCCTTGGGAGGGCCGCAGCGCGCTGGATGCCGTCGAGTTAATGGACACGGGCTGGGACTTTCGCCGTGAGCATCTGCGACCCGCGCAGCGCTCGCACCGCGTGATCGTCAATGGCGGGGATCAGCCCAACGTCGTTCCGCCGGAAGCAGCGGTCTGGTACTACTTCCGCGAGCTGGATTATGAACACATCAAAGGTCTCTATGAATTGGGTAATACCATAGCGGATGCGGCTGCGAAAATGACCGGAACCACCGTTGATCACAAACTGGTGGGATCAGCCTGGCCGCCGTTTCTGAATAAGGTGATCGCGGAAACGCAGCAGAAAAATATCGAGGCCGTGGGCATGCCGAAGTGGAGCGAGGCGGATCAGACGCTGGCGAAGGCGCTGCAAAAAGAAATTGGCGCCAAGGTAGAGGGGCTGAAGGAGAAAGTCGACCCGCTGACGGAGCCGGTGAAAAATCCGACTGGAGGAGGATCCGACGACATTGGCGATATTTCCTGGAACGTGCCCATGGTGTACCTGATGTATCCGGCGAACATTCCGAATCTGCCGGGACACAGCTGGGCTAACGGCGTAGCCATGGCCACTCCCATCGCGCACAAAGGTTCGACTGCGGGCGCCAAGGTGCAAGCCATGACCGCTCTCGACTTTTTGCTCCGGCCCGAACTTGTACAGCAAGCATGGGATTATTTTCGGGATGTCCAGACGAAAGATGTCCACTACGAATCGTTTCTAGGCCCCGATGATAAGCCGGCGATCGAGATGAACCAGGAAAAAATGGAGAAGTTTGCGCCGCAATTGAAAAAATATTATTACGATCCGACGCACTATAAAACCTATCTGGAGCAGCTGGGGATCCAGTATCCAACGATCAGAACGCAGCCTTGAGGTTCGAGCGACTGACTTCAAAGATTGCGGGCCGCTTCACCAAGCCACCGGTCCAGAACGACCAATTGATTTTCTTTGACTTGCTCCAGAAACCTTGCACCCATACCCAGTCCGGGGCTGGCGTAAACCACGCGCGCCTCCGTCTCGAAGGCTTCTTCGCCACGGATCAGACGCAGCCGGATCTGCGCGTCCTTGGGAGTGGGGTTTAGAGTATCCAAATAGCAGCCGCTTCGGCTGATGTCCGACGTTCGGGCCATCACTTTCACGCCGCTGGCGGGTTCCGTAATTTCAGCGGAGAGAACTAGCGGATAGCGGGGTGCGAAGCGACGCTCTTGGGCTACATCTGGCATATGCAGGTCTCCTGTGCCTTGAGAGACTTGCAGTACGCGAGCGATTTTCGGGAGAAATTCGTCGCGGCAGGAGAGATGGCCCTGTCTTCATTGTGAAGGTTAGCGTTGCTGCAAAGCAAGGTGACAACTGGAAGCTCGCACCAATGGGTTAACCGCGCCGGTCCACACTCAGAAGACAAGGCACGGCGCTATGGCAATTTCGGATCATCCGCGGAACCGACCGCGCCTTTGTGGTCCGCGCCGCGAAGCGTTCCGGCATCGTCGCGGAAAAAGGAGCGGTGCCCGGTGCGGCCATAGATGATCGGCATCGCTGCGAGAGCATACTTGGCGGGCGCGCCCAAGGTGCTGGCGCCCACAATCACGTAGCGAAACGAATAGCCGTTTTTCATGCCAGTGGACAGGTCGGAATCGACGAGCCCTGCGGATTCCGCGCTGACCGGACCATGCAGCGAAGGTCCCAGATTCGAGAGAGAGTCGGGCAGCCGCAGGTATTTGCGGCGATACGTTTCGATCGCTTCGGCAATGTCTTTCAGAGAATCGATCGCGGCTTGCTCATTTTTGTCGGCTTCAGCGGAGTCCCATTCAAATTCGAGGGAAGGCAAGTCAAGAAGCACCAAGCCCAGCGAAAGAATTTTCCATTCGCCGTTCTCGCGCACCAGGCCCATATTGACTTGAATGGCGTCGGCGCCAGTCGTATCCGTCGCGTCTCGCAACTTCACGGGGAGAAACGAAATGTTGTCGCGCGTGTCAGCGCCGCCAATCTGGATCTCCGCGGCGCCCGCCGGAGTTTCGCAGCGCACGATGGGCCGGCCGGAGGGATTGGTGGTGACCGAGGGATTGCCAGGCTCGTTGAGTAGCACGAAACGCTTCATGAAGGCGACGCGCGCGGCGGGGGTCAAGCGAGTGAACGATTCTTTGTTGCGCAAGGTGAGAAACCGCTCGAAGCCGGTCTGGCTTTGCGAGCAAGCCGCTGTTAGAACATCGCGAAGAGCGGCGGTTGGTCCGTTGATCGCCGGGGATTCCGCTGCCGGATTGGAACTGGACTCCTGCGCTGGTAAACCACCGGCTAGTGGTAGAAGCGACATCGTCAATAGCAGAACGGCTGGAGCTAAAGTCTCTTTTTGAAATTTCACTTCAGTCCTTTGCGGCGCTCAGAATGGCGGCCAGGTTTTGCGTAAAAGCGGAGCGAGGCATTACTTCGGAGCAGCCCGCCGCTTGCGCTTGCGCAGCGAGATCGCGCTGCAAATGAGAGAGAAATCCGACGACCCGCAAGTCTTTTTGCGTGGCGCGCAGGCGTTCGACAGCCGCAAGCGGCTGGCTGCGGGCGTTCAAATCCACGATGACGAGGTTTGGCGCGGGTTCGAGCAACCCAAGCAGCGCGTCGCCGTTGGTGGCCACTTTAAGTTCCAAACCGAGATGCTTGGCCGTTTCCGCGACCTTCATTTGAAAGAACAGATCGTCCATCAGCGCCACGACTCTCGCCATGCCAGCATCTCCTCCACCCGTGTTACTCATTATGCGCTACTTCCACATTTCGACGCCTTTTCGAGTAAGATTCTTTCATCGCTTGGGAGGCGCCGCATGCACCAAGGTGTAGCCCGAACCACCGAGCTTGCCAGCAGTCGAACCATCCAGCCTGCCCTGTTGCTCCTTGAGAAGACGCCGATTTTGCTCGAAACGATGCTTCGCGATTTGCCGGAAGATCTGCTGCGCTGGAAGCCTGCGCCGGAACGCTGGTCGATTGCGGAAGTTATTGGCCATCTTGCGGATCTGGAAGAAGTGTATGCCGACAGGACGCGGCGGATCGTCACAGAAGACACGCCAATGCTGGAAAAGTACGATGCGGGGAGCACCGTGGTGATGGGTGACTACACTCGTGGGTCAGCCATGCAGAATTTGGCGTCTTTCACCAGGACGCGGCGCGCCACGATCATTTTGCTTCGGAGCATTCCGGCGGACGCTGGCGAGCGCGAAGCGGCTCACTCTGAGCTCGGCAACTTCACGCTGCATCAGATGCTCAGCGAGTGGGCCTCGCATGACTTAGGACACCTGCGGCAGATCGCCGAGCTGTACCGCGCGCGGGCGTTTCATCCGTATGCCGGACCCTTTCAAAAATATTCCAATCCGAAACCGTGAAAGAACACCCCGAGGATGCGCGATTGTCCGCCGCTGGCCCGCGCGAGGTGACTTTGTATACGCGGCCGGGGTGCCATCTTTGCGAAAAAGCGAGAACGGCCATTGCGCCGCTATTGCGCGAATTCGGGGCTTCGCTTCGCGAAGTGAATATCGAGAAGGACGCGGTTCTCGAACAGCGCTATGGTTGGGACATTCCTGTGATTTTCATTGGCGCGCACAAAGCCGCAAAACATCGCGTCGATGCGGAGCAATTCCGGCGTCAGCTGCGCGAGAACAAATCGGAGTAAGCAGAACCTCGGGATAAAACGGCTTGGTTAATGCCCGTTGGCAGGCTCGTGTGCGCCGACCGTTTTGTCTGGCACGTCCCCTTTTCGCCCCTTCACACGGTCGTAGACGCTGATTTGGCTCACGGAGCCGAGCGCTTCGTTGTAGAAAGTCGGGACACCCAGCGCGGTGAGTAATTCCTCGTTGAACCTTCGCAAATTTTCGAGATGCGCCGCCAGCGCAGGCAACTTCACGCCGTCATCGGTCAGCAAGAATTTCTGGTAGCCGGCGTCCCACAGACGTGTGAATCGCCCCTTCAGCATGATGGTTGGCACGACCGTCATCTGATACATGTCATCCGTGCCTTTACGGAACTCTGCGCCGCTGCCATATTTTTCAACACGTACGACGCCGCGCGTGCTACCGACGGCAAAGCCGAGCGCCGCCAGGCTTTCGATTTGTTTGGGTGTAAACCGCTCTTCGACATTCCACATGGGACTCCTAGCCTAGTAAATGCGAGGCTATCTGTAAAGCCGAGTAGCATTAACGAACGTTGAGCGGCGGGGATGGGAAATCCCCCAGTGGTCGCGAAGATTTTCTCACGTCTTGTTTTGAGACCAGGAGCGTTCCCAGGTGCGCCACAAGGAAACGTCTCCGAGGCCGAGTTGATTCCACCACAGGTCCAGCATCTCTTGATCGAGGCGCAAAATGCCTTCGCGCGTTACGCCGTTGGGTGGCGGAACGAGCGTTGCCAAGCGGTCGTAAACGCGGCCGCGGTCCGCATCGTCGACGCGAGCGAGAAGGTGCCAGACGGTGAGCGCGTCGCGTTGACGAGATTCTGCGAGGACCTGGCTGAGTTCGGCGCTCCGCTGCCGCGGAGTCATGGCGGCAAAATCAAACCTGGACAACGCTTCGCGAAACGATGTGGAAGCATCTTCAAAATATGGTGTGCCCGGGCCAACTTTGGGCCGTGTTGCGCAAACCGCGCCCGCGGGGATGAAGGCTTCGCGGCCGTTGAGCTTGAAACCGACCCATCCGAGCGTAGTGCGGAGAAGACCGGCTCCGGAATCGTCCACATGCAGCGTATACCGGCAGCCCAAGTCCACGGCGATGGCGGAAGGTGTGTCCACCGTAAACTCACCTGGGGAGGCCCAGATGAACGCTTGGATCGTTCCGTGTTGAAGCGAAAGCTGATTGTGTCCTTTTCCACCCGACACCAAACGCAATTGCGTATTCGGTTCCACATCCACCGTGCCGATGTCCGCCACTGAAATCGTGGCTTGCGAATGGCTATCGGTGACTAGTGTTTCGCCGATCCCCAGCCTGTTGTTCGCTGCAATTTCTCCGCTCCCGCTCGATTCCACTTGTGGCGTGCCTGCTATGCGCTCGATGTCCCATCCGGGTGCAGGGCTTGCTTTAGATTTCTGACTCCATCGAAGAATTCCGATCGCGACAATCAACAAGATGACCGCGCTTGCTGTTGCGAGTCCGAATGGGAAAGACCAAAGCGAGGGCAGAAATCGCCGCCACGACCGCTGCGCTTGAGCTGGAGGGAGCTCAGGAAACTCAGGCACCTGACCCCTGTAGCGGAACGCGGCGAGGCGCTTTTCTAATTTTTGAATTTCCGGGTCGGCCGCGCCGGAACCGTCCCAGAGATAATCGTCGTTCATGGCTGATTCCTCTTGCGCAATGCGTTCTTATCCTGATTCGCTGAAGTTCGGGCGGCGCGGCTACTTTGCTGGATTGAACCACCAGGCGCCGGCTGGTTTAGCTTCGCGCGAAGCTGCTGCATGCCCCGGTGCAAATTAACGCGCACGGACCCCGCAGTTAGGCCGGTGTGAGCGGCAATTTCCGGTCCCGTCATGCCCTCCACTAAACGTAATATCAGCGTTTCGCTATAGGCTTCCGGTAGCTTGCGAACGAACGCCAAGATCACAGCCGCCTCTGCCTCGGGAACACGGCTCGGCGCAGGTAATTCTGCTTCCTCTTCGGTGAGGCTATCGGTCAGCGAAGGAACGGATCTGGATTGCCGGTAATGATCATTGGCTCGGTTACGGGTGATGGCCGCCAGCCAGGGTCCGAACCGGGTGACGTCGCGCAGACCACCGAGCTTGGGTAATGCACGCAGAAAAACGTCCTGAACCAGGTCATCCACATCGTTTGGGGGAACCCGCGCGAGCAAAATGCCGTGAACCATGCGCGCGTACCTTGCGTAGAGCGCACCAAAAGCCGCACGGTCGCCCTCGCGTGCAGCCAGCACGAGCGAAGAATCGTCCGAAGCTTGTGGAGGAGGTGTGGTACTCACCGCTCGACAGTCCCTGATTGTGAAGCGCGAGTCAATTGAGGTCCCACTCCCTAAGGTTCGGAGTACGGAGATCATTTCGGAGAGCAAGACGCCCAGAGCCACTGCGGTGTTAACGAGGAATCGACGCAAAGTCTTGCGTTCGCAAACTGACCCTGCTGTTGGAAACAAAAGCTATTCTCGACTCATCTTAGGGTGATTCCTCCTAACTCGTGCTAAAATCAGGCTATACCATCAAACTGGTGTGGCGCATCTAACTCGGAGTAAACTGGTCGCATATCGAGGCGGCTGCAAGGCAATTTACAGGCATGGCTACATTGAATCCAGTTGTTGCTTCAGACCAAGCACCCTCCACCCAGGCGGAAGTGCGGCCGGGGGGCGCGGGGAAGTCTGTGTTTGAGTTGGTCGGCAACACGCCGCTCTTGCGGCTCTTGCGGGTAGGAGGCGAATTTCCCCATGTGGAATTCTGCGCCAAAGCGGAATGGTTCAACCCCGGAGGCTCGGTCAAGGACCGCGCAGCGCTGAGCATGATCCAGGCGGGCCTGGCCAGCGGTTCTCTGGGGTCGGGCAAGACCATCATTGATGCCACCAGCGGGAACACGGGAATTGCATATGCCATGATTGGCGCGGCCCTTGGTTATCCCGTGAAGCTTTGCTTGCCGCAGAGTGCCTCGCACGAGCGCAAGCGAATTCTTCACGCTTTGGGCGCGGAACTCGTTATGACTTCAGGCGACGAGGGCACGGACGGCGCGATTCGGCGAGTTCAGGAGATCGTTGCGGCCAATCCAGAGGAGTATTTCTATCCAGATCAGTACAGCAATCCGGCCAATTGGCAGGCGCACTATCGAACCACTGCAAAGGAAATTTGGGAGCAGACCCAAGGCAACATCACACATTTCGTAGCGGCTCTGGGCACGAGCGGAACGTTTGTAGGGACCGCGCGCCGGTTGAAGGAATTGAATCCATCGATTCGATGCGTCAGCCTCCAGCCAGACGCCGTGTTTCATGGCTTGGAAGGCTGGAAGCACATGGAGACTGCCATGCGCCCCGCCATTTATGACGACACACTCGCAGATGAGAATACCGAGATCGGCACTGAAGAAGCTTATCGAATGGTGAAGCGGATAGCGCGCGAAGAAGGCTTGCTGGTCAGTCCCAGCGCAGCCGCTGCGTTGCTAGGCTGCTTCCAGGTGGCAGAGGGTCTTGCGCCGGATGAACGCGCCGTAATTGTGACCGTTTTTGCGGATTCCGCGTCAAAGTACCTGACCGAACGCTTCTGGGATGAAGACTGACCATGACGAGCAACACCGCACTTTGGATCAGCAGCCACCTCGCGGAAAAGATTCGCGCGCATGGTGTGGAAACGTACCCTCACGAATGCTGTGGCGCGCTTTTGGGACGCGATGCGGAAGCTTTAAGAGATGAGACAGACGCAGAAGAAAAGATTGAGGCACCTCGTGAAGTGCTGGGGCTTTTCCCATTAGCCAATCGCAATGGAGACTCGCCACGCAATCGATTTATGGTTACGGCAGAGGACGTGCGCACAGCAGAGCTGGCGGCGCACAAGCAGGGCCTCGAGATCATCGGCTGGTATCATTCGCACCCCGATCATCCGGCGCGCCCCAGTGAATATGATCGTGTCCACGCCTGGCCGTGGTACAGCTACATCATCGTGAGCGTGAATCATGGCGCGGCTGAAGACATGACTTCGTGGCGGCTCAACGACGACCGTCAGGAATTTTCGTCGGAAGGAATCGAGATTCGGCAACATGCGGCGATCTCGGGATAGATGGGCTTCCGCGGCCGGCCGTTTTTGCGCCGGGCTCGGGATTCCAAGGATTCAGAGGAGCTGGAAAATGGCAGTGAAGGTTATGATTCCGACGCCGCTGCGGGTTTACGCGGGGAAGCGCGATTCCGCGGAGTTCAGCGCCGCGACGGTCGGCGAAGCGCTCAGCGGGCTCACCAGCGAATTCGCTGAATTGCGCAAGCATCTCTTTACCGAAGAAGGCAAGCTGCGCGCATTTGTAAACGTGTATCTCAACGACGAAGACATTCGCTATTTGGCGAAGGAAAACACGCCTACAAAAGACGGGGACACCATCAGCATTATTCCGTCCATCGCTGGCGGTTCTCCCGATAACGTTCATTGATTTTTGGTAGACGGGGAGCTTTTGCAATGGCCACGACACTGCAGCCTCAAACAGGAAGAAAGCCGGGCACCAGCCTTTCCAACGAAGAAATTCTTCGCTACAGCCGCCACCTGATCATGCCCGAAGTCGGCATGGAGGGTCAGCTCAAGCTCAAGAACGCCAAAGTCTTGCTGATCGGCACTGGGGGACTTGGCGCACCTCTAGGACTCTATCTCGCCGCAGCTGGCGTGGGCCGGCTGGGACTCGTCGACTTCGATGTCGTCGACTTCACGAATCTTCAACGGCAAGTTGCCTTTGGCTCAAGTGACGTCGGCAAGCCCAAAACCGAAGCCGCGCGCTCACGTCTCTCCAATCTCAACCCCGGGATTCAGATCGATACCTTCGAAACAAAACTCACCAGCGAAAACGCGCTCGAGCTTTTCAAGGATTTCGACGTCATCGTCGATGGCACTGATAATTTTCCGACGCGCTATTTGGTCAACGATGCCTGCA
>JBARCY010000127.1:0-7357 GCA_049794595.1 Candidatus Acidiferrum sp. | reverse complement strand
GTGTCTACCAGCTGAGAAAACGAATCGCCGGGCTGGGGAGCCTGGGACATCCGAGGGTCTTGGCGATCTCCTCATCGGGCGGCGCATTTATTGCGCGCGAGGCCAAAGCGATTCGGCCCTCGGCATCCGCGTGGAACAAAAAGGTTTCCTCATGTGTGATTTACGGGCCGATGCTGGTTACGCGATGCTTGCGGGTGCAGGATCCCTTTGTCCATTTTCATGACCGGTGGCTGGTGCGGCGGCTGGCGCCTGATTGCTCGAGGATTGAGCTTGCTTCTCTGGAGGCGGAGCGGGATGAAGCACGGCTGCTTTATTCGATGGGATGGGAAACCGCGAACATGCACTTTGGTTCGCCGCAGGCAATTCCGGAAATCAAGCGGGACCTCGCCCGCAGAAAAGGCCGCTGGCTGCATAAAGCGGCCAAGGCGATGTGTAAGGCCACGATGAAGGACTGGGAAGATTGGCGGAAAGGTTGGAAGAAGCTAGCGAAGTAGAAGGTGCGAGAGAATTTCGCGAATGTTCTCAACAGCTTACTGAGAGATCCTTGCATGCACGGAAAGCGGCTTAAATAGAGGCGATTTCGCTTCCTGTACTTGGCGGCGTAGTAGTTACTAGAGTGCGGCTGAACCAAGACTGTCCCACGGGTCAGTAGATTCCCAGGCAGCGAGCGCGTACGTTCTAGAAGGACTGGGATGGAAACCGCAATCGCAACGCTACTCCTCGCTGAACTGAACACCACTTGGGTGAACGCAACATCTTTATCCGCGGACTCGGAACGGCTGGTCTTGCCAAGCCCGCCGCCCGGAGGGTGTGTATCCTTTTTAGTTGCAACGCGGGGCGGGTTTCCTGCTTCCCGGGGAGTCCTAATCCTTGCCTGACTTGAAAAGGCCGAGGGCGACGAGGTGAAGCAATGATGGACACGGAAGCGTTCCGGGAGTTCAAAACGGGGTTGACGCTGCTGCGAGACAATTACGCCATCAAGGCGCTCCCACACATGAAGCGCGCGGTGGACCTCGATAAAAATAATCCATACTACATGTCGTATCTGGGAGTGGTGCTGGCCCGCTCGGAGCAGAGGTGGGGGGAGGCGGAGCGGTTGTGCGACGCAGCCGTGAGGATGAAACGGAACCAGGCGCAACTCTACTTGAATCTGGCGGAAGTGTACGCGACGGCGGGACGGCGGGACGAAGCCGTGGAAGCGTTGCAGTCCGGCTTGAAGTTTGCGCGGCGAGACGTGCGGTTGACGATTGCAATGAACCGATTGGCAGAGCGCAGGCCGCCGGTGCTGACTTTCCTGGAGCGAAAGCATCCGATAAACCGGCAACTCGGGATAATAAGGCACAAGACTTTGCGGATGTTCGGACAAGATTAGGTTCGTAGCGAGTTTTCTCCAACCCCCCAATAGCAGGAAGGGGCGGGTGGCTAATCGCCATCCGCCCCTTCTTGTTTTCAAATTGATTGGAGCCGCGGAGCGGCCGAATTTACCAGCCCGCGCCAGAAGCGCCGTAGGCGGCCGGCTGCTGTATTCCCATTTCCATGAGGATTTTGAGGCCGATGCCGAACATGCCGGTGGGAAGAGGATCGCGGCGGACCACTTCGGCGAGATATTCGCGATTCATCGCCATGGGATTTTGGGAATAGGGCATGGTCACAAAAAGGCGCATGCCGATTTCATAGAGAGGTTCGCTGGACTGGAAGTAAACGCCGCTCCGGGAAACGCTGAGGGTTCCGCGCATATCATCGAAATGCTCTTTCTCCGGATCGGAAGGACGGATACGCATCAGTTGAGTGATTTTGCAACGCCGGGTGCCTCGTCGTTCCGCAGTTGTGGGCTTCGAGGTGGCCGAGCCACCAGTGCCGGGTGTTTTCGCCATAATACTTTGCTGGGTCTCCATTCGTGCCTTGCCTCTCGTAAACAACAAGCTTCTATTGAGAGTCTAAGTTTCGCCCAACACAAAAGCTATAGCGGGAACGTACCGGCACAGGGATAGGACGTTCCAAATGGATGATAGTACGGAAGTACCACAAAAGGAAGAGTGCCAGAGAGTGTTTTTTTACTAAATCGAAGAATAAGAAGGGCTTAATGGACAAGTCCCGAAGTGAATTCGCGCTGGGAAGCGGTACCAAACTGGGACCGCATAAGTAGCGGGCCCTACCGTTCGATGAGCCTAAGAGATAGGTGCAGTGGGAGATAGTTCTGGACTTGGGAGAAGGCAGGAATTGAAGAGGCGGCTGCAAGATTGCATAGGTTGGGTATGGCTCGTGGAAGTGAAGCAACGAAAGCGGGAGGAAAAACCCCATGGATGCAGCGGCGCGGCGAACTCTAGTTCCGATTGGAAATGCTCAGCCCAATGAGGTGCTGCGGATCGAAGAGCGAGGAAATTCGACGCAGGCGCGAGAGACCTCGCAAACGGAAACAAGCAGCGGAGTGGGGCAGAGGGCGCGGGTGTATATCGCAGCGGAAAACCGGCTGCGCCGAGAGGCCTTGGCGCGAATGCTGATGAAGAGAGGAGATATGGATGTAGTGGGGCTTAATTGCACGGGACCATTCCGTGTGGAGAAGCTGCTCGAAGAGAAGCCGGACATCCTGTTGCTGACGTCAGGGGGAAGTTTGGCGGAGGACGTACACTTGATTCGCCAAGTACGTCTGATGGCTCCCTCGGTGCGGATTTTGCTGGTGGGAATGACGGAAGAGGAGACGGAATTCGTGCAATACGTGAGGGCGGGGGTTCAGGGCTATCTGCCGCGGGATGCGTCATCCGAAGATGTTTTGGAAGCGATGCATGCGGTGCACGCGGGGGAGGCAGTATGCCCCGGGCCGTTGTGCGCATTGCTGTTCCGGTTTTTTGAGCGCGAGGCCACGTCCTTGGATTCGCCGTTAATCCAGCCGCGGCTGGGGCTGACGAGACGCGAACAGCAAATCGTTCCGCTGATCGCGCAGGGACTGACGAACAAAGAGATTGCGAACAAATTTTGCCTTTCAGAGCAGACCGTAAAGAACCATCTGTACCGCATGAAGCATAAAGTCGGAGCAGACGATCGTTTCGGAATTGTGCATCTTTGCCGCACGCAAGGGTTTTTGGTTTAGCGGTCCGAACCGCGACAAAGGGCGACCGTTTTTCCTCGATTCTTCGTCCCGGCTTATTGAACACGCCGGGAACTAGCCGCCAATTTTGATTCCTGCCTTTAGGTGACTTCTTTCCATCGTTTGTGCGATTCTCTTCCTCAACCAAACTCGAGGAAGCGACGATGCTCAAGAAATTCAAGGACCTTTCGGAAAAAGAAATTTTGGCGCTGGCCATCGCGTCGGAAGAAGAAGACGGGCGTATCTACGGCGAGTTTGCGGATGCCTTGCGGGAGACCTACCCGGCGACCGCGAAAATGTTCGAAGAGATGCGAGAAGAAGAAGTTGTGCACCGGGACCGGCTGCTGGCGACGTTCCGAGAACGCTTTGGCGACCACATCCCGCTAATCCGGCGGGAAAACGTGAAGGGTTTTCTGCAACGCAGACCAACATGGCTGGTGAGGCCACTGGGCGTGAACGTGGCCAGGAAACAGGCCAAGATCATGGAGATGGAGGCGGCGCGTTTCTACGCGCGAGCAGTGAGCCGCATTACGGATGCGCCTACGCGCGAGCTGCTAAATAAGCTGGCAGATGAAGAACGGAAGCACTCTGCGACGGCGGACGGGCTCGAAGAGAAGCATCTAACAGAACCCGCACGCGCGCAAGAAGAGGAATCGCACCGGAAACTAATTCTGCTGCAGATCGTGCAGCCCGGGCTTGCCGGATTGATGGACGGATCAGTTTCGACACTGGCTCCGCTGTTTGCCGCGGCATTTGCCACGCACAAGAGCTCGGACGCATTTCTGGTGGGGTTGGCTGCGTCGATCGGAGCAGGCATTTCCATGGCATTTTCGGAAGGGCTTTCCGACGATGGCTCGCTCACCGGAAGAGGGTCACCGTGGCTGCGCGGCGCGGTTACGGGCGCAATGACGACGGCGGGCGGAATCGGGCACACCTTGCCTTTTCTGATTGCAAATTTTCACGTAGCGACAATCGTGGCAGTGATTGTCGTGGGCATCGAACTAGGCGTCATTAGCTACATCCGGCATCGCTACATGGACACGCCATTCTTGCAGGCGGCGTTTCAGGTGATCGTGGGCGGCGTGCTGGTTTTCTTCACGGGATACCTCATCGGCAGTTCGTAAATAGCGTAGGTGTAGAGGTCGCTTCCGCCCCAGAAGATTATTCAATCTCTGAACGATTGTCGGATCAATCCGCTTGCGCAGCAGCGGGCGCGGGGGCATGTCCGTGTTTAGTTATGCCTTGCAACCAGGATTGCAGACGATCCATGTAGATGTAAACGATCGGCGTCGTGAACAAAGTGAGCATCTGGCTGACGATCAGCCCGCCGATGATGGTTATACCCAGCGGCCGGCGAAGCTCCGACCCGACGCCAGTCCCGAGCGCCAGAGGTAGAGCGCCAAACAGTGCAGCCATCGTAGTCATCAAAATCGGCCGGAAGCGAAGCAAGCAGGCTTTGTAAATCGCCTGCAAAGGCGGGATGTGCTCTTCGCGCTCCACTTGCACCGCAAAATCGATCATCAGAATGGCATTTTTCTTAACAATCCCAATGAGCAGAATGATGCCAATCAGGGAAATCATATTGAGATCCGTCCCCGCGGCCTTAATCGCTAGAATAGCGCCAATGCCCGCGGAAGGAATCGTCGAGAGAATCGTGATGGGATGAATGAAACTCTCATACAAAATGCCAAGAACGATGTAGACGGCCACCAGCGCCGTGATGACCAGAAACAGCTGCGAAGACCGCGAATCCTGAAAGGCCTGCGCAGTGCCCTGAAACGTGGCATGCACCGTGGGGGGCATGCCTACTTCACGCGTGGCCACTTCAATGTGCTCGACAGCCGGACCGAGGGACGCTCCCGGAGCCAGATTGAACGACAAGGTGATCGCCGGAAAAATGCCCAGGTGATTGACCGAAATGGCCGTGCTGGACGGCTCGTAATGGGAAAACGCGCTCAGCGGTACGAGACTCCCGGAAGAGGTAGGCACATAAATCGATTTCAACGCCGTAGGATCTTGCTGAGCGCTCGGCATCACTTCCAGCACGACGTGATATTGGTTGAGCCCTTTGTAGATCGTCGAGACCTCGCGCTGCCCGAACGCATCGTTCAAGGTGTTGTCTACGTCCTCCATCGACACCCCTAGGCGCCCAGCGGTGTCGCGGTCGACAATGAGGGAGCTTTCCAGTCCATGCATTTGCTGGTCGGAGTTGACGTCGCGCAACTCCGGGATCTTGGCCAGTTTTTGTTCGAGTAGCGGCGCCCAATGAGTGAGATCGCCCAGATTGTCGGATTGCAGCGTGTACTGATATTGCGCCGCCGTGCTGTGGCCGCCCATGCTCAGATCTTGCACGGCCTGCATATAGAGAACCGCACCCGGAACTTTGGCAGTTGCCTTACGAATGCGCGCGATCACTTCGTCGACGCTGATTTTGCGCTCGCTCAAAGGCTTGAGCTGGCCAAACATTCGTGCCGTGCTCCCGCCGCTCCCACCGCCGGTAAACGCAGTGATGGTATCCACCGCGGGATCCTTCAATACGATATCCGTAAACGTGCGCATCTTTTGTGACATGGCCGCGAAAGATAAATCCTGATCGCCATAAATGGTGCCGGCGATGCGACCGGTATCCTGCTGCGGAAAAAATCCGGAATTCACGTGAAAAAACAGGTAAGCGCAAATCACCGCCGTAAGGAAGGTCATCCCAAGGATCAGCAACTGGCGGCGGAGAACCCACGTGAGCGAAACATCGTACAGACGAAGCAATCGGTTAAACGCGTCCTCGAAGAACCTATAAATCCAGTTGTGGCGGCCACTCTCATGCTTCAGAAACCGCGCGCACATCATGGGCGTGGTGGTGAGAGACACAAACAGCGAAACCGCGATGGCCACGCTGAGAACAATCGCAAATTCGCGAAAAAGGCGGCCAACGATCCCAGGCATCATCAAGATGGGGATGAAAACGGCCACGAGAGAAGTGCTCATCGAGAGCACCGTAAAACCGATTTCACTCGAGCCCTTCATCGCGGCCTCGTAGGGCTTCATTCCGTTTTCGATGTGGCGCGTGATGTTTTCAATCACCACGATGGCGTCGTCCACGACGAAACCGGTGCAAATCGTGAGAGCCATCAGCGACAGATTGTCCAGACTGTAGCCGCACAGATACATAATGCCGAACGTGCCGACGAGAGAGAGCGGAACAGCGACGCTGGGAATGATCGTGGCCCACGTACTACGCAGAAAAGCGAAGACCACGAGAATAACGAGAAGGATGGAAATAACGAGCGTGATCTCGACGTCCCGCACGGAAGCACGAATGGTTGTGCTGCGATCGACGGCGACGGCTAGGTGGAGCGATGGCGAGATCGACGCACGCAGCACCGGAAGGATCGCCGTAATGCGATCGACGGTATCGATCATGTTCGCGCCAGGCTGGCGGAAGATCGCCAGAAGCACGCAACGCTTTCCGCCAGAGAGGCCCAGGTTGCGCATGTCCGCAACGGAATCGACAACTTGGGCGACATCCTGGAGCCGCACCGGAGCGCCGGCATGGCCGCCTGCGATCAGCGGCTGGTATTCGTAGGCTTTGAACAGCTGATCGGTGTCGTTCACAACCCAGGTTTTCTTGTCGTCGGAAAGCGAGCCCTTTGCCAGATTCGAGTTGGCCGATTGCAGCGAAGCGCGAATCGTCTCAAGACTGATTCCGTAACTGTTCAGTTGATACGGATTGGCCTCCACGCGAACCGCGGGACTTGCGCTTCCCCACGTGAAAACCTGGCCCACCCCTTCCACCTGCGCCAACTTCTGCGCAAGGATAGAATCGGCGGCGTCATAGATCTGTGCCGGCGGAATATTGTCCGACGTCAAGGAAAGAATCAGGATCGGCGCGTCCGCGGGATTGACCTTGCGGTACGTGGGCTGCCCGGGAAGATCGAGCGGGAGTTGCGTGCGCGCCGCGTTGATGCAAGCTTGCACGTCGCGCGCAGCCGCGTTGATATCGCGATTCAGATCAAACTGCAGTGTGATGTTGGTCGAACCAAGGCCGCTCGAAGAAGTCATCTGCGTGACGCCCGCGATGCGGCCAAACTGGCGCTCCAGCGGAGTGGCAACCGCCGAGGCCATTGTTTCCGGACTTGCCCCAGGCAAACTCGCGCCCACGGAAATCGTCGGGAAATCAACCTCCGGAAGGGGTGCCACAGGAAGAAAACGAAACGCCACCACGCCAGACAGAAAAATCGCAATGGTAATCAGCGAAGTCGCGACCGGCCTGCGAAT
>JBARCY010000126.1:0-20958 GCA_049794595.1 Candidatus Acidiferrum sp. | reverse complement strand
TGGCGTCCTCAACGCTGCGCGTCATGGGCCCCAATTTGTCCAGCGACCAGCACAGCGTCATCGCTCCCGTTCGCGCTACTCGTCCATACGTCGGCCGCAGACCGGTTAATCCGCAGCGCATGCTCGGGCCGACAATGCTTCCGCCTGTTTCGCTGCCAATCGCAAATCCCACCAGTCCCGCCGCGGTTGCCGCGCCTGGTCCAGCACTCGAACCCGAGGATCCTTCTTCGAGCAGCCAGGGGTTCATGGTCTGGCCGCCAAACCAAATGTCATTCAGCGCCAGAGCGCCGAGACTCAGCTTTGCGACGAGTACCGCGCCCGCATCGTGCAGCCGCTTCACAACTGCCGCATCTCTTGTTGGCACGCGATTACGGAACGGCTCCGCACCATAGGTCGTGGGAATCCCCGCCGTATCCAATAAATCCTTCGCTCCCCAAGGAATCCCGTGCAACGGCCCGCGGTATTTTCCGGCCGCGATCTCCGCGTCCGCTTTTCTTGCCTGGGCCAGGGCCAGGTCGCGCGTCAGGGTAATGACGCATCGCAGCTCGCCATTAAATTTCTCGAGCCTTTCCAGATAAATTTCCGTCAGGCGTTCTGAAGTAATTTTTCGTGCCTCGATCCAGCGGGAAAGCTGCGTCACGGAAGCGAACGCTATATCCTCGTCGCGCTCCGGAAGCGGCGCGGAGTTATTCGGACTGCGCACAAATAATTCGCGCTCTGGCCCGCGCTTCATCCCCGGCAAAATGGGATCCCATCGCGAGTAGGGCGCCAATTCCGCTTCCAACGCCACTTTGTGCGGCCCAGAACGCCGCTCATACAGCGGGGCCATATTGCTACGCCAGCTGGAGGCGGCCATCGCGCGGTCGGCGTCAGTCATCTCCACTTGCACGAGCTTTTCCGCCTCTGCAAAGGTGGCGGGCGACACCGCTGGCCCCACCGCCGGCCCCGTCCCAAACGCCGGCGGCGTACCGGCGGGCGGCTCGGCCGGTTTCTGTTGTTGCGTACTGACGACGGCCGCGCCGACCAGTCCCAGCGATGTTTCCGTCAAAAAATCCCGCCGCGTATTCTTCATATCGCCTCCATTCCGAATTCTAAGTAACCATAAATCCTACGCCAGGCAAGGTGCCGATGTTCGCACAGGCTTCGAGAAAATCGGTTTTCTTTATTTTTTTCTGGCATCTTTCTCGCTTGCCGACTAGCATCGCGCTTTCCTCACAGGAGGGTATCGTGAAAACGCATCTCCAAGGTGGACTGCGCAAGAAAACTCTTCAGAACTGTTTGCTCTTCGTGGTCGCGCTCGCGATCGTTCCGTTCGCGCTCGCGCAAACGCCCTCGGGCACCCTTCTCGATGACGCCGCCGTTCGGCAGCGCGTCGATTCGCTCCTCAAACAGATGACGCTCGAAGAAAAAATCGGGCAACTCAGCCAGCTCTTCGATTTCCGCCCGGAGAAGGCTCTCGACGACGCCGCGGCGAATGGACAGGTTGGCTCGCTGCTCTTCGTCACCGATCCCGCCGAAATCAATCGACTCCAGCACCTGGCCGTCGATCGTACGCGCCTGCACATTCCGTTGATCTTCGGTTTCGACGTCATCCACGGATTCCGCACTATCTTCCCCGTGCCCATCGCTATGGCAGCTTCCTGGGATCCGGCGGCGGTCACACGAGCGCAGACTATCGCTGCAATGGAAGCGCGATCCGTGGGCATCGACTGGGCATTTGCGCCGATGCTGGACATCGCGCGTGATCCCCGCTGGGGCCGCATCGTCGAAGGCGCCGGCGAAGATCCCTATCTCGGCTCCGCCATGGCTGTAGCGCAAGTTCGCGGATTCCAGGGCGACTATCTCGGCTCGCCAGATCACATCCTCGCCTGCATGAAACACTTCGCTGGCTACGGTGCCGCCATCGGCGGCCGCGATTATGACGAAGCCTACATTCCCGATACTCTTCTCCATAACGTCTACCTCAAACCATTTCACGCCGCCGTAAAAGCCGGCATCGGCTCCGCCATGAGCGCTTATCTTGATTTAAACGATGTACCCGCCACCGGCAATCGCTGGCTTCTTCACGACGTCCTCCGCGACGATTGGAAATTCACAGGCTTCGTCGTCAGCGATGCCAACTCCGTCAGGAGTCTCGAACGCCACGGCTACGCCAAGGATGTGAATCAAGCCGCGCTCGACGCTTTCACCGCTGGTGTCGACATGGAAATGGCCATTGGCTTTACCGCTTTCTCCAAGGGCCTTCCGGTCGCTCTGCAACAAAAGGAAATCACCCCTCAGCAAATCGACGACGCCGTGCGCCCCATCCTCGAAATGAAAGTTCGTCTCGGCCTCTTCGAGCATCCTTTCGTGGATGAAGCGCGTGCCAAGCGGATTCTCGCCGAACCCGAACATCGCACTATCGCGCGCCTGACGGCCGAACGCACTGCGGTTCTACTCCGCAATGAAAATAATCTTCTTCCGCTTGACAAAGGTGCTTACAAGAAAATCGCGGTGATCGGACCCCTCGCGGATTCACAAATCGATACCATCGGCTCTTGGACTTTCCAGGAAGATCTCCCGGAAACGGTCACCGTTCTGGCCGGACTTCGCAACAAACTCGGCTCGGAAGCCGAACTTAGCTACACGCCCGGCGCCCAGATCCGCCGCAAGATTCCGTCCTTCTTTGACGCGATCTCTCATCTAAAGCAGCCGCCCGTGTGGACGCCGGAAGAAGAGGAGAATGAAATCTCAAAAGCTGTCGGCCTCGCGCGAGCTTCCGATCTCTCGATACTGGTTCTCGGCGAAGCGCAGAACATGAGCGGAGAAGCAGCGTCACGCGAATCGCTTGATCTCCCCGACAAAGAAGAGCAATTGTTAGAAGCGGTCGCCGCAACTGGCAAGCCCGTCGTCCTCGTGCTTCTGAACGGGCGTCCTCTCAATATCAAGTGGGCCTCCGAGCACGTCCCCGCAATTCTCGAGGCCTGGTATCCGGGCACCCAGGGCGGTAACGCGGTCGCCAATCTTCTGTTCGGCGACGCCGTTCCCGGCGGCAAACTTCCTCTCACTTGGCCGCGTGACGTCGGCCAAGTGCCGATCTACTACGCGCACAACACCACGCAAGCTCCGGAAAATGAGGGCAAACGCTACTGGGACGAAGAGAGCACGCCGCTCTATCCTTTTGGATATGGACTTAGCTATTCCACTTTCAGTTTTTCGAACTTAAAGCTGAACCGCAGCGAGATCAAGGCCGGCGAAACCATTGACGCCAGCGTGGATGTCGAAAACACGGGGTCTGCCACGGCCGATGAGGTCGCTCAGCTTTACATTCATCAGCGGTACGGCAGCACGTCGCGACCCGTGCGCGAACTCAAGGGCTTTCAACGGATCACTCTGGCCGCACACGAAAAAAAGACCGTACATTTCTCTCTCGGAAATGAAGAGTTGACGTACTGGAGCACGGCCAAGAAAGACTGGGTCGAAGAGGCCGCGGCTTTCGACATATGGGCGGGCGGAAATTCCGACGCCAGGCTGCACGCGGATTTTTCCATCGTGAAATGACGTGAGCGCTCGAGCGTGGCGCTCGCAATGCTACGCGCGCGCACGCGGTCACGCGGGTGTTTGACCGCAAATGTCTGGATTCATTCCGCTTCAGTTCGCGGGGACATGACGAACAGGCGTCGCTTCCGAGCCGGGGCCAGGTTCGGGCACGGGCTTCGGCATTTCCGAATCCTTGAATCGCGGCACCATGTCATCGGCCATCGCAAGGGCGTAGACCGCCGAGGCGATCTCGACCGCGCCCTCTCGCACGTCTTCTTCGTAGATTCGTTCGTAGGTGTCTAGATTGGTGTGATGCGTGAAAGAGCCGTAATCGAACGGGTCTTGCGCCAATCCGATTCCGGGTAATCCTGCGTTGTTGAAGGAAGTGCTATCCGTGCCGCCGGTCCTGCGGCTGTCGCTTTTTAGGACGCCCATGAATCCCCAATCCGCAAAAGGCATCATGGCATCGCGAACCATGTCGGCTGCGCCCTCGGGACCAAATACACCGGCGCCTCGTGGTTTCCCTGTGCCGGAATCGATGTTGAAGTACGCGTCCAATTTCGCGTATTCGGGTTTTTGGTCTTCAAAACTTCCAAAGTGCTGCTTCACATAGGCGAGCGAGCCGAGCAGCCCTTCTTCCTCGCCGCTCCAGAGCGCGACGCGGATGGTTCGGCGAGGCTTTACGTGCAGAGCCGTCAAAATGCGGACGGCTTCGAGCATCATCGAGGAGCCAATTCCGTTGTCGGTCGCGCCCGTCGCGGCGTGCCAAGAGTCGTAGTGGCCGCCGAGCATCACGATTTCGTCTTTCTTGTCCGTGCCGGGAATTTCGCCGATGGCGTTGAACACGGTTGCGCCCTCGGGATATTCCTTGTTCTGGATGTTGATACGCAGGGTCACCGCGGTTCCGTCGTCCATAATCCGGGAAATCCGGCCGTAATCGTCATTGCGCATTACAAGAGTCGGCACAGCACGAGCCCAATCGTAGGTGCCGTTTTGCTGCGCTACGATGACGCCGTGAGCGCGGCCAGCATCGTTGATTCTCACTAGCGCGCCGTTGTCCACTAGAAACTGATCGACTTGCCGCGAGACTTCCTGGCGCGTCAACTGCCCTTCGGGGAGTTTTTGCGGTTCAGGAAAGCGGAAGGGACGCGGATTTTTCGCATCGAAACGCGATTTCCATTCGTCTTCAGGGCGGCGCATGGGCGCCGGATTCATGTCCTCCGGGACTTCCACGTGCCTCCCGACAAAGACAATCGAGCCGCGGACCTTGTCTTTCATCGAGTTCAAATAAGCATCGAGCTCGGCTTGCGTCGGCTGCTTTGTCTCTGCTGCTTTCGGAGCTGGAGGCATTGGTGGTGCAGCCCATTTCGGTTCCGGTGGTGGCGGCGCGCCGCCGAAAAAGTTGAATCCGCCGCCTCTCGGCAGAGCGAGTCCCGGCGGATCGAGTCTCACCACTTGCGCGGTGACAACTCCATTTGTGCTCGGCGTCCAGGCCAGCGGCTCGACCATCAGAGGCCCGTGAAAGGGCGTAACGGCATCCGCGGAAAGCTCCATATTTTCCCAGCCCGGAACCGGCGCTGCGGCGCTCGGCGGCTGAAACGTCCACGGCTCCAGATGGACATTCGACAATCCCCAGGAGTTCATCGTTTCGACCGCCCAATCATCCGCCGCCTTCAGATTCGGCGTACCCGTCTCGCGCGGGCCGTGCACGTCGGCAATTTCGTGGATGATCCACATAATTTTTGAATTGTTCGTTTCTTCCGCGCGAATCTGCGCGTAAATCCCCGCAAGCCCCGGAGCCTGCGCCGGTAGCGGCATCGCCGCCAGCATCAAACATCCCGCCAAAAGTGCACAGATCTTTGTCACGGTTCCTCCCAATCGCCCTGGAGATCTTTCGCTTTGCTTTTCCGGCCGCACGTCAATATACGCTGCGAGGTCTCCGACCGCAATCCGCGCGCAAATCTGGGTTGAAATCACTCGGATTGCGTTGGCGGAATTCTTCCGGCATTTTACTTTGTGGACTTTAATTCGATGCTGATTAGATTGCGCACCCAACGGGCCGGGCGCTTATCTTCTGTTACCACCAGCTTGAACGGGCCGGAATGTGCATCCAGCGACTGTGCATTCATGCTGTCTGCAACGATAACTTCTCCGGGATGGAAGCTGGGGTCGGCTTCCGCGAGTGCGATCACGGCCACGTAGCCGTCGGCACCGGTCGCCTCCAGGTAAGCGCTGAGCGCGGGACCGCGAAGTTTAGTGCCGAGTGGCGCGTCCATTTTTACGAGCAAGTCAGACACGCGAACTCCGGAGTAGCTTTCGTCGGCCCTGGTATGTTCGTTGTGTACGGTGACGGTGATGTGGGGCAGGGCTTTGAATTCGGCGGGCGTCAAGATTAGGTCGTCGTGGTATGGATGGGCCGAGATGCGTAAGTCATTTTTGGGAGTGGCGGGATCTGGATAGACCGTTGGCGAGCCCATCTCCGCGATTTCCAAGTGGACGGGAATGATCTGAATGTCTTTGCTGTCCTGGACATTTATGAACGTGTCCACCGCTTTGAAGCCGGGAAAATCCACGAACAACGCGTAGCCACCCGGAGTCAAATCTAGAGAGAGCTGGCCCTGGTCGTCCGTTTCCATTTTGGGGGACGGAGAGTCGGGCGGCGGTACAAGGCGGATGGGCACGTGCATAACACGCGCTCCCGCGGGTTCCGTGACTTGTATACGGACATGGGTGATCGCCGGCTGTTGAGCGGAGGGCGTGGCTGGAAGAGACAACGCTCCGAACAATGTTGCGATGTACGCGGCGCACACGCGGACGAAGCGTGGATATTGCTGAATCATGCCGCAAGCATAGCGCGGAACGGGGCTTGAGTCAGCAGGCTCGCGGGGTCAATTCAGATAGAAGACTTCCTTCATCATGGCGAATTTTTCGCCGGGTTTTAGACCGGGGACGGGTTCGAAGAGCCTTGCCATTTCTTGCTGCCATTGGAGATTGATGGGGTCTTGATCGAGCGCGCGCCAGGCGGCGTCGAAATTATCGACTTGCATGACGAGAAACAAATCCTGGTCCCTGCGGAAGATGGAGTACTCGGAGATGCCGACTTCCTTGAGTTTGGCAAGCAACGCGGGCCATACGTTTTTATGCGCGGCATCGTACTCGTCTTCCTTGCCGGTTTTGATGCGCAAGCGAAATGCAGTTCGAGGCATGTGGACCTCCAAATTTCGATTGTGGGACGTTAGCGACTCGCGGACGAGGTTGCTGCTGGATGTTCGACGCCCAAATAGTTTCCGTAGCCAACGACAACCGTCGATGACACCAGGACAAAAAGGCTTAGGGCGACAAGCCACTTGGTGCGGCGGCCAGTTCCTTTCCATTCATTCAAGGCGATGCCCCAGAGCGTGCTGAAGATGATGATGCTGGCCATGTGGAGAGTCCAACTCGAGAATTTGTAGCGGCCCATTTGGGTTTCGCCCATGGTATAGAAGAAAAACTGAAAATACCAAGTAGTTCCGGCTAGAGCGGAGAAGAAATAGTTCGCGAGCATGGGCGCTTTCGAGGGGCTGGCTATTTTCGTTTTTGCGAGCTCGGCCATTTCTTCGGCGGGAGCGTCGATTACGTTTTCGAGGATCGGCTCATCAGTGCGCGAGGGGACTGGGCCGCGGACGTTCGAGGTGAAGTATTGGTAGCCGGTGCGGTTGCGGACATTCAGGATGGCGCACCAGATGAAGTTTGTGGTGAATCCGCCTAGCAAAACCACGACCAGTACGGGAAGGCCTTGCCACAAGACGGGCGTGCCATGGCGAATCGTCAGGGCTTTGATGGGATCGCCGGCAGCTAAGCCATACGCGAAGCATGCGCTCATGACGCCGGAAAATGTGGCGACCAGCAAACCTTTTTTGAGATTAAATTCCTTGATGGAGGCGCGTTTTTGCGCTTCGGAAAGTTCGTTCTCTTTGGACATGCCGGCCATTCCGGCGAAGACGATTCCGAGGAGACAGACGCCGACTCCCACGAGGATGGTGCGGCCCGAGATGGTGCCGAGAACTTCCGATGCGAACTGGCCGCGGAAAATGGGGGGCATCAGCGTGCCGAACGCGGCGGTGTAGCCGAGCGCGACGGCCATGCCGAGCGACATGCCGAGGTAGCGCATCGTGAGGCCGAACGTGAGCCCGCCCAGGCCCCAGAGGACGCCGAAGGTGTAGACCCAAAAGAGGCTGCTGCGCGGCGCTTCCTGAAGGACGCGGAGGAGATCGCTGGTCATCAATGTGGCCAAAATCCAGGGCGCGATGATCCAACTGAAAAATCCGCCGACGAGCCAGTAGGTTTCCCAGGCCCAGACTTTTACGCGGCGGAAAGGGACGTAGAAACTTCCGGAAGCGAGTCCACCGAGCCAGTGGAAAATAACGCCGAGCAGCGGATTTGGTCCCAAGTGGAATCCTTTCCACAACTGGATCGATGTGCTAACAGACGGGAGTTCCAGGGTGGCCGAAAAACAGGCGGCCGAGCACGGGGAGCGACTTTAGATAGGATGGGGCGAACGGTCAACACAAAAGCGGCGGCTGCATGGGAATGACGGGGCGCTTGCCGGGATGGTAGGGTTGCAGTATGGTTTCGAGGTTTCGTCGCGCGATTTCCGCGGTCGTGCGTTTGGCAAACTTCGCTGTTGCGGCCAGGGCATCCTGATGAAGATCCAAGAAAAACTGCGCTATTTGGAAGACCGGTGGGATGAGTGCGTGGCGAGCGCGTTGGATGAGGCGGAACTGTTGCGTTACCGGTCCAACCTGCTGGGTTCCGACCTGCGCATCACGAATTTTGGCGGGGGAAATACCAGCTCGAAGTTTATGGACGCCGATCCGCTGGATGGGTCGGCAAAGGAAGTGCTGTGGATTAAGGGAAGCGGCGGCGACATTGGGAGCATTCAGCGAAGCGGATTTGCCACGCTTTATTTGGAGAAGCTGCACGCGCTTGCCGGACGCTATCGCGGAGCCGACACCGAAGATGAGATGGTTGGATTTTATCCGCTGTGCGTGTTCGGGAGCAATGCGGTGGCGGCGTCGATTGATACACCGCTACACGCGTTTCTTCCGTACAAGCATGTCGACCATTTGCATCCCGATTGGGGGATCGCGCTGGCTGCGGCGGCGAACGGGCGAGAGAAAATGGAAGAGTTCAATCGCGTTTATGCTCACAAATTGACTTGGTTGCCGTGGCAGCGGCCGGGTTTTGAGCTGGGCATGATGCTGCGCGAAGCAGTGAGTGAAGCGCCTGATTGCGATGGCGTTGTTCTCGGCGGACATGGGCTATTTACCTGGGGAGCGACGCAACGCGAGTGCTATTGGAACACGATCACGATCATCGACCAACTCGGGCAATTTGTATCGGAACATTTGGAACGGCGGGGAGTGAAGTTGTTTGGCGGGAGCCGTCTTGCGGCTCTTGAGAATCATGCAGCGCTCGCTCTAGAGGTTTTTCCGTTTATTCGCGGGCGCGTTTCAACCAGGAGTCGGCTGATTGGCCATTTCAATTGCCTTCCCGAAGTTTTGCGATTTGTGAACTCGGCGGAGGCGCGGGAGCTTGCGCACCTCGGGACAAGCTGCCCCGATCATTTCATCCGGACGAAAATAAGGCCGTTGTTTGTGGAATGGAACCCAGAGCCGAGCCTCGCCGGCTTGCGCGAGGCGATTGACGGCGCGCTTGCGAACTATTGCGAAGAATATGCGGGCTACTATGCGGCGTTCGCGCAAGCCGACTCTCCGAAAATGCGCGATGCGAATCCGACGGTGGTGCTTGTGCCCGGCATCGGCATGTTCAGTTTCGGCAAAAACAAAACGGAAGCGCGGATTACGGGCGAGTTTTATACGAACGCCATTCACGTGATGGAAGGAGCGACGGCACTGAGCTCGGGAGCGAAGCCGGCGGTCCTGCCGCAGGCTGGTCCCGCGGCGAAGACGGAAGCGTTCAGCGTGCATTCCAATTATGTCGCGCTGCCGCCGTCGGAAGCGTTTCGGATTGAGTATTGGCAACTGGAAGAAGCCAAGATCAGGCGGCAGCCTCCCGAAAAGGAATTGAGCCGGCAGATCTGTTTGGTTGTCGGCGGCGGGAATGGAGTCGGGCGACAGACGGTGCTACTTGCGGCGCATCGCGGAGCACATATCGCCGTGGCAGATAGGGATTTTGAAGCTGCGAAGGGTGTGGCCACCGAGGCGCAGAAAATTGGCGGCAAGGAAAGCGCGTTGGCGGTGGAGATAGACATTCGTGAACGGGAATCCATCCGGCACGCGCTTCGCGAAACGATTGCGGCGTTTGGCGGCGTGGACATTATTGTGAATACTGCGGCGATCTTTCCTTCCTCGCCGGACGGACAAATCAATGATGCGCAGTGGGGGCTGACTCTAGACGTCAACGTGACGGCCAATCATCGGCTGATCGAAGAAACGTCGAAAATACTGCGAGAGCAAGATTTAGCAGCGAGCGTCGTTCTGGTCAGTTCGGCAAACGCGGTCGTTCCGAAACACGGAAGCGAGGCGTACGACGTAAGTAAGGCCGCGGTAAGCCATTTGGTTCGGGAATTCGCGATTTCGCTGGCGCCGAAAGTCCGGGTGAACGGGATCAGCCCCGCGACCGTCGTCAAAGGTTCGACGATGTTTCCTCGCGATCGAGTGATTGCCTCCCTCAAGAAGTATTCGATTCCCTTCGACACGAAAGCTTCGGACGAACAGTTACGTTCTTTGCTTGCGGATTTCTATGCAAAGCGTACTCTGACGCACCAACCGATTGATCCTCAAGATTGCGCAGCGGCTATCTTGTTTCTCGCGGGACCTCAGGCTCGTTGCACGACTGGCCATTTGATTCCCGTGGACGGTGGATTAACGGAAGCCTTTCTGCGATAGACGGCTTCTTTTCGATTTTAATTCCAGTCACCCGAGGGAACGAGACGACCCATGGATTCGGCGGCAAAACGGGAAGCACTGGTAGCGATTGATCTAGGCGCACAAAGTTGCCGCGTCTCACTGATGCGCTGGAACGGAAATGAACCCGAGATCGAGTTCATTCACCGCTTCTCGAACGCGCCGGTTTCGACGGACGAGGGCTTGCGGTGGAATATTGACACGATCTTGGGGGGAGTCGTCGCGGGATTACACGCATGCGCGGCCCGCGCTCCTGAAGGTATTGCATCCATCGCCGTAGACGGGTGGGCCGTCGACTACGTGCGGCTCGGCAACAGAGGCGAGGCCATCGCACTTCCCTTTTGCTACCGGGACACAAGAACAGAAAAGGCGGAAAGCGAAGTGCACGACGTTTTGCCCAGTTCGAGGCTTTATTCGTTGACGGGCATTCAGATTCTACGAATTAATACGCTTTACCAGTTGTACGCTGACAAACTGGCCGGGTTTGATCCACGCCTGCCGTGGGTAAATCTTCCCGAGTACATCAGCTACCGGCTATCCGGCAAACGAGTGAGCGAGTATACGAATGCGACTCACACGGGCCTGGTGGCAATGGGAACTCAATCCTGGTGCCAGGAGATTTTCCGCAAACTCGGGCTGGACGTTGCGGCGGCCCCTGAAATCGTTCCTAGCGGCACGATGCTTGGGGCGTTGTCGGCTGAGTTCGCTGGGAAGCCGGCGCTTCGACAAACGAAGGTCATCGCCCCGGCTTGCCACGACACGGCTTCCGCAATCGCTGCGATTCCGGCGGCTGGCGACGACTGGGCCTTTATTAGTTCCGGAACATGGTCCCTGGTGGGGACCGTTCTTGAAGCTCCTTGCGTTAGCGAAGAAGCGCGCGCGCTGAACTTTACGAATCTCGGCGGCGTTGGCGGAAGAATCTGCTTTCTGAAAAACGTGAACGGCATGTGGCTGCTCCGGCAGTGCATGGATGAATGGGAGGCGCGCGGCATCCGCTGGTCTTTTGAGGATCTGCTTTCGCGTTGCGCCGCTTTGCCGGCTCCTGCGGCGCTGATCGAAGTCGATGAACCTGAATTGATGCTTCCCGGACAAACGATCGGCAAGATCAACTCCCAACTCGGGCATCTCGGACGAGCACGGTTTGGTTTTGACGCAGATTCTTGCGCTACGCTTGCCAATACCATCTTTCACAGCCTGGCGGCCCGCTATGCAGAAGTACTCGGCTCTATCGGGAAGATCACGGGGAAAAGGCTGAAGCGACTGTTTATCGTCGGCGGAGGAAGCAGGAACAGCCTGCTCAACACGCTGACGGCTCGGCGTACGGGCCTCGAGGTAATTCCTGGCTCTGCAGAAAGCACCACCATTGGGAATTTCGCTATCCAGTTGGCGACGAGTGAGAACGACTGGGATTCTTCAAAGGGCGTTTCCGCGAAATCGGTTGCGAAATGGGCGGAGCGGCTGGCGGGGAGTTCCCTAGTGTTCTCGAACGATCGCGAAACAAGCTAGCATCTGATCCGGATTTACAAAATATGCGGTTCCATGGAGCGTGCCATGAATGACAAAGCGGCCGAAGTTGTAGCAAAAGCGCTCGACAGGTTCAAAATTGAATTGCCTTCTTGGGGATTCGCCAATACCGGCACGCGCTTCGGAAAATTCATCCAAGCCGCGGCCGCCACCACCATTGAAGAAAAATTTAGCGATGCGGCGCAAGTCCATGCCGCCACGGGAGCGTGTTCTTCGCTGGCTCTCCATGTTCAATGGGATTTGCCGAAAGGATTGCAAGACGTACCTGAGATCCAAAAACTCGAAAAGCAGTTTGGTATTCGCGCAGGATCCATCAATCCCAACATCTTTCAGAATCAGGAGTACAAGTTCGGCTCGATCGGGAATCCTGATCCCGGAATTCGCGCGACGGCGATCCGCCACATTCTGGATTGCGTGGCAATCTCGGACGCCTTGGGTTGTCGAGACGTTGCGCCGTGGTTCGCGGACGGTTCCAACTATCCCGGCACGCAAAACATGCGTAAACGCCTGGGGTATTTTGAGGCAGGGCTACGAAAAATCCACGATGCTTTGAAGCCGGGCCAACGGCTGCTTTTGGAATACAAGCCCTTCGAGCCGGCCTTCTATCACACGGACATCGCCGATTGGGGAATGGCTTTTTTACTGGCAAAGGGAGCCGGGCCCCAAGCATTTGTTCTCGTGGATACAGGGCACCACTACCAGGCGCAAAACATCGAACAGATCGTGGCATGGCTGCTGCATCATAAAATGATTGGCGGGTTCCATTTCAATGATCGGCGCTATGCGGACGACGACCTGACGCTTGGCTCGATCGATCCCTACCAGATTTTCCGCATTTTTCATGAAATCAGGATGTTTGAATGGGAATCGGGAACGACGGCCGATATCGCGTATATGGTCGACCAAAGTCACAACCTCAAAGGGAAGATCGAGGCGATGATTCAGACGGTATGTACCGCGCAGGAGCTCTACGCGCGAGCGGCTCTCGTCGATCACGCGCGCCTCGCGAAGCTTCAAGGGGAATGTTCCCTGGTCGACGCGGAGGAAGTCCTGCGCGGTGCGTTCTGGGAGGATGTCCGGCCCGCCCTCCGCGAATGGAGAAAATCGCGCGGCTTGCCGGAAGATCCGATGCTGGCGTTTCGCGCGAGCGGATACCTGCAACGAATCACGCGGGCGCGAAGTGAGAAGAATCGGGGCGTAACAGCAAGCTATGCCTAGGAGAGCCTGGCGATGCGGCGGAACAAACCAGAGAAAGGCTCCAACAAAATTTCGCTGATCTATCTGGCAGGTCGGGAAGCTCAGGTGGATCGCACAGGTCGAATCGCATAAAACTGGCGGAGAGGGGATGTCGAGGCATACTTTCGCGACTCAGTTTTGGCCGACTAGCATCTGCCTCGAACAACCGGCCTTATATTGTTCCACTTTATTTCTCGATCGACGCGGACAGTTTGTGCTGTTTCTCCACAGTGGGGCGGAAGATTGAATGGATGCGGCTGAATCCTTTGGTTTAGGCGCAGGTCGATGAAATTCGCGCCCACGACGAATGGGCGAGTATCGTGGTTTTAGGGCAATACGTGGAAATTCCCAGCGGATGCGAATTCGCGAAGAGCCGGGAACAGATTCGCTCCCTCTGAGAGAAAAGATCCTTGTGGTGGCGGGGCGGATATCCGGTATCCCAAGTTGGCCGGAAGCCCAAACCTCCGAATTTCGTGTTTTTCTTCATCCCCATAGAAGAAATTACCGGCCCTCGTGCGACTCCCGACACGAGAGAGAAGGGGAATCGTTGCGTGACATCCATCTCGAAGCACTGACATTTTCAGCCATTGCGGTTTTGAATCCGACAGTTTCGGTTTATGTCGTCGCACTTCTTACAGCCCACTGAGGCGCTAAAAATTATACGAAATACCCACGAGAGGCACAGCGTTACTTCGAAGTCCGCCCTCGTCCAATTTAAGAAGCACATTTCCAGTGACTACCAACCTGCCGATCAGGCGATACTTTAGACCAAGCGATGCCTCGGTGATATTGTAATCCGCAATTCTCTGCGCGATGTCCGGATGGATCGTGCCAGCCGTGTATGTACCGCAGGCGGAGCCAGTTGCATTGGTGGGGCCAGCACAGTTCCCAAAACCCATGTATGGTTGAGAGACGAGTTCCGGGCTGTTGAACAAACGCTGACCATAAATATCAAACGCGGCCGTCAGTCGTTTCACGACGCGAACGTCGGCACCGACAATGTAGACGAACCGATTGGGAAGCTTGCCCGTGTTCGTCGGTGTTATGCCAGCAGCTGCGGGCACGATGTTAGTTCCGGCGAGTGTGGAATCGCCGTTCCACTCATAACCCACCTCCGCGTGCGGAGAGATGCGGGCCTTGTATGAAACGACTCCGAAAGGCTTCACCCCCGTAGCGCCAGAACCCATGAAATTAAATGCGTCTCCGGTCGGTAGACGCACATCCACGCCGGCTGCCACGGCGAACCGCTCTCCGTTGTATACGGTGTACTTTCCGCGGAGAACGACGTCGCCGATTCCGGTTGCGCTATTCGAATCGGAAAACTTAGCACTGAGGCATGGAACCTGCGTGGCACATTGGGAAGTAAGCACTGGATTGGTGGGATTGAAGGAATGCCACACATTGCCTGGGGCGCCCGCCGCTGCGGGAGCAGCTGAATTGGGAACAATCGTAGCCTGCGAAGTGACGGCCATCTGAATATTCAAAATTGGGATCGCGACCGAAAAATCAAGCCGGTTTGTGATCCCGTAGGTCGCATAGATCGTGTATTGATGAATCGTGAGGTCGATGTTGTTCGACGTTTGTATATAGTCGCGCACAAAACACGGGTCCCCGGCATACCCATTGGCGGCTGTCAGTGCCGTTTGGTTATCGCACGACGGTATGTTCTGGGCGTTAGGAACAGGAAAGGGTTGATGCTGGAGGACGGTTGGAATGTTGCTCAAGCTTTGTCCGTCGATCGTGCCGAAATTAAAATATTGGTAGCTGAAGCCCACGAAGAGCTTGCGCTTTCCGATCGTAGTCGCGCGATCGCCCAAGATAGGCCCGAGACTCTCGTCCGTGGAAGGCGCAAACGTTTTCAGCGATGCGTCATAAACGAAAGTGATACCGGAAGAAGGTGAAGCTAGGGGCAATTGTGACGCCTGGATGCCGACGGCTTCATTGATCGGCGCGAATGTAGCAAGGAAGTCGTTTGAAAAATGAGCCTGGTGATGGTCCCCCGTGAACAATACCGACTGGGTTGGGTCCGTCGTAGTGCCAAATCCAAACGGGCCATACACCTGTGGAATTTGGCAGACCAGTTTGTTGCTAAGCGTGCCGTTCAAGGGGCACGTTTGTGCCGAGGCGCTCCCCACGACAAGAAAAGACAGGCCCACAAGACTGACCAGCATCCAACTCTTCATTTGACTTCTCCTCTTATCGAACAGAACCCCTGCAACTCTGCGCTCGGTCGACACTTCTCCAACCATAGTCTTCTTAGTTCAGGCTAGACTAACTTGCCAAAAGATAGTGATTGGCGCGGTTGATTCATATCACCTGATCGTCAGTTGGGCCGAGTTTATCCATGCAGTCTATTTTGGTCAAGCTGTTAGGACGGCGGGCCGGGGGATTCGACTCACTGCACGTTCGTGATGACCCAGGAACCATTCGTCTTGGCGAATTGAAAGATGGTACGGCCCTTGGCGCTTCGTGGCTTTTGTCCTTGCGGGGTATATTCCTGTGTGACTTGAGCCGTCACGGTAGCGCTAAGGCTGTCAGCGCTCATTTTCAGACTCTCCGTTTGGATCTCCATGCGAATGGAACTAGCACTTTCAAATGAGTTTTTGAGTCGAGCGTATCGCTTTCCCATAGTTGGCCAAATCTGGCGCAGGGCATCTGCATTCCTCTGCTCAAAGGCCTGTGAATATTGCTTGACCAGGGCCAGTACAGCATCACTCTCGACAGGTCCGGAGACTGGTGGAGGCTGGACAGGAGTTACTGGAGGGGGAGGTTGGTTCAAAGCCGCAAGTTTTACGCCGATTTCGTCCACAAATCGCTGGGCGTCGCTTGCGTGAGGACCGCCGGCTTTTGCGATGGACTGCAAGCCAGTACGAGCCGCTTCCAGGCCGCTCTTGTCGTTCGTGCTTAATGCCTGCTGATACCTGGCGACAATTTGCCCATAGGCAGTTTCGGCTCGCTTGTTTGCTGCGCGTTCATGTACTTCGCGTATCGCCGCAGGCAGATTATTCACGAAGCTTTTGGCTTCTTCCGATCGTGGCCCCGCACTGTCGACCAGCGCCTGGAATCCTCGCTGCAGGTTGCTGAGTTGCTGGGCTGCAGTGTCATCGTCGCTCTGTTTAAGCTGATTAAACTGGCCCTCCAATTGAGTGAGGCGGCTCTGTTCGGCTTGATCAATCTCCGCGGAAAGCGCTCCGGAATCGCCGCCACTCCGCTGGATCTGGCCAGCCTTGAGACGGGCTGAATGGAAATCTCCGCGCTGCAAATCCTGACGAGCACTGCTTACGTAACCACTGGATAGTTTTGCTCGGACGTCCTGCAGCATTTTCTCTGCTTCGGGTTTCCGCGGTCCCTCCCCTGAAACCAGACGGCTAAGAATGTCAGAGGCGCTTTGCAGACTGTTTATATCGCCCTTTTGAGCGGCTTGGCGTGCCCGCGAAAATAGCTTTTCTTCTTCCTGGCGCTCAGGAATTGTATGAGCGAGGTACTGTTGCGCGTCGTTCTTGCGGAGCCCTCCGTCGCCTAGCGCAAGTATCTGGTGCAGCTTTTTCTGTGCTTCCGCAAAGCGTCCGCCAGCGACATCGTCGTTTGCCTGCTGCCACAGCTGCTCTTCCTTGCGCCGGAGGTCACGCAGATTCTGATTCTGCATCGACTCTTCGATGCCAGCTTGTTTTTTCTTGATCTCGGCAGTTAATGGACCATTCAGACCCGCCGCCGGCGTAAGGATTTTTAGTGCGCCTTCGAGGTCATTCGAAGCAACCAGCTTATCCGCGGCATTCAAGGCGTTGCGCTGCTGAACCTCAAGCGGATTTGGCTCTGGTTTTGCGGTCGGTTTCGCAACGCTCGGCGTGGACGCGGTCTGGCGCGTGCGAAGCAACGTAGCCACGCGTAGTAGTCCCCAAATCAGTCCGACCGCGCACAAAACCAAAGCACCAATTCGTGCGACCTTCTTCCTATTCGAAGGCGAAGCTGCACCCGCTACAGGGATCGCCTCAGAGATTGAGACTTGAGGAACCGGCTGCTTGGTATCCCTCCGCAGCGGAGGAGCAGGAGGCAAGGCAACGGTTGGAGTAGGAGTTGGAGCAGGCACAGCTGGAGCTGCCGATCCGACGTTTGGTTCGGCACTCGGTTTCGCAACGGGTTTCTCAGCTGGTTTCTCAGTAGGCTTCCCGGGACGCGAGGGCGGCGCCGAAACTCGAGGAGCGTTGTCCGCCGGTGATGGAGGTATAGGCGGTGGAACTACCGGCGGAACTACCGGCTGCGTGGGCAATAAAACTGTTTGGCCCGCGGACCCTTTTGCTTCCGGTGCTTCCCCTGGAGTACGCGATTCCTCCGGAGAAGCGACTTCCGGTTCCGGCGGCCCTTGCAGCCAAGCATACTCCTTGGACCGACTCACGGGCGGCGCAGATATCACGGTTGCCGCTGCGGCGGTTGCCGCAGATTTGGCTGCGTCCAACTCTTCACAGACACGCTGGACGCGAGGATCGAACACCTCAAGAATCCTTGCCTCAACGGCTAGGTCCAGAGTTTTTGTCGCCTCGATCAGTTTCCCTGCGCTAATCAGAGCACGAACTGCTTCCAGCCTTTCTTCCTGGTCTTTCTTTTTCTCGCGAGCCTCGAGCTCAACCCGGGCAGAATTTAGCAATTGATTTACATCAGTGTCTGGCCCGAGAGTCATGAGCGTCTGCTTAGCCAGGTCTATCGCATCGCTGATCTTTCCCCGGTTGATCTTGACCTTGATTTCCCGAATTCTCTGTTCGATGTGTTGCCGGGTCTCCAGCTTCCGCTGCTGGTTATCGGCCTGCTCTCGCAGCAGCTGCAGCTCCTTGTTGTCCGGGAACGTCTTGAGGCCGGCCAAGGCCGCCTGATATGCCTCCTCAAAACGGCCCGAATCAAAGAGCTTCTTGACCTCCTGGAGACTTTTCTGCTGTTGCGTTTTCCGCTCGATTTCCGCGTGTTGGGCCTTTGAAAATTCAATGAGCCGGCTCAAATCCGTATTTCCGGGGAATTCCTTCTGGATTCTTTCCGACTGTGCGAGTACCTCGGTATATTTCTTTTCGCTGACCAGCTTTTTCAAGGCTTTCAATTCGCCCTGCACACGTTCGAGACTGGCCTGTTTTTCCTTTTCCTGGAGGGCTAGAGCTCGCAGCTTGATGACCGCTGAATCCTTTGGGTGAGCTTCGAGAAGTCCATCGAGCACACCCATGGCGTCCACAAATCGCCGCGCAGCCAGGTGATTCCTGGCGTCTGCAAGTTGGCGCTGCTTCTGTTGCTCCGCGCGATCCTCACGCGCTATTTCGATTAGCTTTACGATTTCATTGTCTTTTGGATACTGGCTTTGCAGCTTGGCGAGCAACGCTAAGCACTGTTCTTAATCACGAGACGTCAACAAACTCCGGGCTTCCGACAAACCTTTCAGTTTGCGCTGCTCGGCCTGCTCCCCGAGCGCCGTCTCGATGAGCTTTGCAACATCGGAGTCATTGGGATTTTCGCCCTGCAGCCTTCCGAGTAATGCGATGCATTCCTCATAATTCCGGGAATGCAACAGACTCCTCGCTTCGGTAAGACCCTGCAGCTTGCGCTGTTCGGATTGGTCCTTGCGAACCACATCGAGCAGCTTCGGAATTTCATCGTCCGCAGGAAACTGTTTCTGCAATTCCAAAAGCAACGTCTTGCACTCGTCATACTTGCGCCCAGCCAGCAGTTTTCTGGCCTTCGCCACGCTTTGCTGCCGCTGCTGTTCCGCTTTCTCCGCCTTCGCGGTTTCCAGTAGCCTCGAAACATCGCCTTCGTCTGGAAATTCTTTTTGAAGTGATGTCAGCCGGGAGATGCAATCGTCATAACGCTTGGCTGCCAGAAGATTTCGCGCCTCGCCCAGGGAATCCAGCATCCGCTGTTTTCGCTGATCGTCGAGTACACTTTTTTGCAGCTGCAGGGTTTCGTCGTCGCCCGGAAACTCCTTGAGGATGGAGTTCAGCAATGCGGTGCAAGCGTCGTGCCGCCTCGCGGCAAAAAGGCTTCGAGCTTCCGCAATAGACTGCGATCTTCGTTCCTTTCTCTGATCCTCCAGCACATTTCTTTGAAGTTGCAGGACTTCGTCGTCGCCCGGGAACTCTTTCAAAATGGAATTCAGGAGAGACGTGCAATCGTCGTACCGCCGCGCCGCCAGTAGGCTTCGAGCTTCCGCAACAGACTGCGTTCTTCGTTGCTTTCTCTGATCATCGAGGACCGCTTTCTGGAGCTTGAGAATCTCGTCGTCGCCAGGAAATTGCTTGCGAAGTTCAGCAAGAAGCGCCGTGCATTCGTCATACCGCCGATTGGCCAGCATGCTGCGGGCATCCGCCAGACCCTGTGATCTCTTCTGGTTCGCCTGATCCTCTTGGGCAGTCTCCAGAAGCCGCGGAATCTCATCATCGTCCGGAAATTCCTTCCGCAGTTCGACCAACAGCTGGATGCATTCCGCATAATTCTGTTGCGTCCACAAGCCGCGCGCTTGCTGCATTTTCTCGAATAGTTGCACCCGCCTCTGGCGCTCAGCCTTTTCGTTGATCACCTGTTGCTGAAGCGCTTTTGCCTGCTGATTCGTGGAATCCGTTTCCAGGACTTTAGCCAGTAGCTCTTCTGCTTCTTCCAGAATGCCTTGCGCCAAGCGCTGCTTTGCAGCGTCAATCCATTCCGCGATTTGGCGGGCGCGGTCCATTTCTTGCTGGACGCGCTTCAGCAGCTCCTGGCCGGGCTCAAAGGTAGGGTCCAACTGCAAAACAACTTCCGCCTCCACTCTTGCTTCTTGCGTTTTTCCCTGGGCCAGTAACTCCTGTCCTTTTTCAATCTGCTGCTGCAACTTCGGCCGAATAAGGATTCGTCTGAGCTCGGAATTGGCCTTTTCCAGAAGATTCCTGGCTTGCGTGTTCGTGGAATCGATTTGAAGCGCTTGGCGCAGCAAATCACGCGATTGGGAATAATCACCCTGTTCCGACAAGCCACGGGCTTGCACGACCAACGCGGCAACGGAGTCCGCTTGCAAACTCTTGCAAATCGGATCCAGATCAAGCAGGACTTCTTCCATCGATTGGTATCGTTCGTCAGGCGATTTACGCAAAACTCTTTGAATTACTTTTTCAAGGGCCGCAGGACAGTCGGGGGACGCCTCGAGCAAGGATGGCGGTTCCTGCTGGCAAATACTGTGCATAAGGCTCGCCGGAGTCGACCCCTTGAAGGGTCTTTGATAGGCCAGCAACTCATACAAAAGAACGCCGAACGACCAGATATCCGATCGCGCATCGGCATGCTCGCCGTGATACTGCTCCGGAGACATGTAGGCGAAAGTACCGAGCAACATTCCAGTCTGCGTTTTTGAAGTCTCGAGGACACGGGCGATGCCGAAGTCCACAACCTTCACCGTGCCATCTCTGGTCAGCATCACGTTATCGGGCTTGATATCGCGATGGATGATTCCTCGTTTGTGTGCGTAGTCCAGCGCCCTGCAGGCCTGCAATGCATAGGTAAGCTTCAATGGAACAGGCAGGGCCGCCCGGCGGCTGATCAGCTGATCTAGACTCTCGCCCTCCAGAAGCTCCATCGCGATATAAGGAATGCCGTCGGCATCCCCCAAATCGTAAATCGTGACAATGTTGGGGTGCTGTAAGCCGCCGGCAGACTGAGCTTCTTGGTAAAAGCGTTGCAGCAAGTCGGGATATTCGGCCAAACCTGTAGTGATCGTCTTCAGCGCGACAAGACGATTGATAATCGGGTCGCGGGCGCGGTAAACAACGCC
>JBARCY010000125.1:0-9940 GCA_049794595.1 Candidatus Acidiferrum sp. | reverse complement strand
TACCGCCCGGAACCTGAGCCTGAGCCGCTCCCTCCAACCTGGATGGACGGCAGCCTGCGCATCGGCATCCACGCGTCCATCGCCGGAAGCTACGTCAACGCGCTCGAATCCGCGCGCAAACTCGGCTGCAACGCACTGCAAATTTTTTCCGCGAGTCCGCGCATGTGGCAGGTCGGCTCCGCTCGCATTCCCGAAGCAGACGCCGCGGCCTTTCGCGCCCGCCGCGCCGAGATCGGTCTCGGCCCGCTCGTCATTCACGCGAATTATCTGATTAATCTGGCCGCTGTTCAGCCGATGCTGCAAACGCGCTCGATCCAGGCGTTTCAGGACGAACTTATCCGCGGCGTGGCGCTAGGGGCGGATTTCTTGGTCGTGCATCCCGGCTCGCGCGGCGATGCCTCGCCCGAGCAAGCCGTGCGCACCATCATCGAATCTGTCAAGCAAAGCTCGAAGCGCGTCCCCTTGGGCAATCTGCGCATTCTCATTGAAAACACAGCGGGCATGGGCACCGCCGTTGCTTCGCGCCTCGAAGAGCTTGCCGAGATTCTCGCCGGCCTAACAAGCGTTCCCGCAGACGCATGCCTGGACACCGCACATCTCTTCGCCGCTGGCTACAACATCAAGACCGAAACCGGCCTGACCTCGACCATCGACGTGATCGAGTCCACCATCGGCCTCGAACGCGTCCCTGTCTTCCACGCCAACGACTCAAAAATTCCGCTCGGCGGCCGCGTCGATCGCCACGAAAACATTGGCGAAGGCAAAATCGGCGCCGAAGCCTTTCGCCGCATCTTGACGCACCCGAGACTTGGCGCATCATCTCCCGAAGGGTTAACTGGCCGCGCCTTCCTGCTTGAAACGCCCATCGACCAGCCGGGCGATGACCGCCGCAACGTCGCCAAACTCTGGGAACTCGCCGGCCTCGCCGAGAAAGCGCCCGCAGCCGAAAAGGGCTTCTCGATGCTCACTGCCGCCATCAAAAAAATCCAGATTAAAACGGCGAAAGCTGCGAAATCCGCCGCAAGAAAAACAAAAGTAGCCATTAAAGCGAAAGCATCGGCGAGCAAGTCAAAAAAATCACGCAAGACCAAGAGGGGATAGCGAGGCGTGGCGGACTACAACCCACAAGAAATTGAAACCAAGTGGCAAAAGCGCTGGGCCGAAGCCCGCGTATTCGAATCGGAAGCTGATCCCGCAAAACCAAAATACTACGTTCTGGAAATGCTGCCGTACCCTTCCGGCACGATGCACATGGGCCACATGCGCAATTACGCCATAGGCGATGTCGTCGCCCGCGTCAAGCGCATGCGCGGCTTCAACGTTCTTCATCCCATGGGCTGGGACGCCTTTGGTCTCCCCGCCGAAAACGCTGCCATCAAGAACAACACACATCCTCGCCTCTGGACCAACAACAACATCGCCGAATTCCAGCGAACTCTGCGCCGCTTCGGTTTCAGCTACGACTGGCGCCGCGAAATCTCCACCTGCGAGCCCGAATACTACCGCTGGAACCAGTGGTTTTTCCTGCGCATGCTCGAACGCGGCCTCGCTTACCGCAAAAAGAGCCGCGTAAATTGGTGCCCCAAGTGTTGCACCGTTCTCGCCAACGAGCAGGTTGTGAACGACGGCTATTGCTGGCGCCACGAAGACACCCTCGTCGAATCCCGCGAACTCGAACAGTGGTTTCTCAAAACCACCGCCTACGCCGATCAGCTTGTCGATGACTTGAAGCAGCTCGAAGGCAGTTGGCCCGAACGCGTCATCACCATGCAGCGCAACTGGATTGGCCGTTCGCAAGGCGCGCGGGTCAAATTTGCCGTCGAGGATGTGCAAGGCGCTCCACCCATCGAAATTTTCACCACGCGCATCGACACCATCTACGGCGCGACCGCTCTTATCCTCGCCCCAGCTCATCCCGCCGTCGAGAAACTGCTCGGCTGGGCCACGCCGGACAGCATCGAATGGACGAGGCTCGGCAAGATGCGCCAGACCTCCGTAAAGACCGAAGACGTGGCGACCGCGGAGAAAGAAGGCTTTTTCACTGGGCGCTATGCCTTAAATCCATTCAACGGCGAAAAAATCCCCATCTGGGTCGGCAATTTCGTGCTCATGGAATACGGCACGGGAGCCATCATGGCCGTCCCCGCGCACGATCAGCGCGACTTCGAGTTCTGCCGCAAATATGGACTGCCAGTGCGCATCGTTGTTCAGCCTCGCGATGGCGCCGGGCTTGTCGAAGAAAAAATGACCGCCGCTTTCGATGAAGATCAGAAAGGCAAGCTCGTCAATTCCGGCCCATTCGATGGCCTTTCCGTCGACGAAGCCCTCGCAAAAATGACGGCCTTTGCCGAGCTAAAAGGTTTCGGCAGCGGCGAAACCGTTTATCGTCTCCGCGATTGGGGCATCTCCCGGCAGCGTTATTGGGGCACACCGATTCCTGTCGTTTATTGCCAAGAGCACGGCCTGCAACCCGTTCCCGATAAAGATCTGCCCGTCCTGCTCCCGCCCAATCCCAAACTCACTGGCGAAGGCGAATCCCCCCTCGCCTCCACTCCGGAGTTCGTCAACACCACGTGCCCGAAGTGCGGCGGTCCGGCTCGCCGTGAAACGGACACGATGGACACTTTCGTCGACTCCTCCTGGTATTTCTATCGTTATTGCGATCCGCACAATAGCGAAGCTCCTTTCGATTCCGCGAAAGTCGCCTACTGGTTTCCCATCGATCAGTACATCGGCGGCATCACGCACGCTATCTTGCACCTGCTCTACTCGCGTTTCTGGTGCAAGGTCATGCGCGATCTCGGCCTCGTCAAACACAACGAGCCCATCACTCGGCTCTTCACCCAAGGCATGGTGCAGAAAGGCGGCGTAGCGATGTCCAAATCGCGCGGCAACGTCGTTGGCGCCATCGATATGGCCGAAAAATATGGCGCGGACACTGGCCGCCTCTACACGCTCTTCGCCGCTCCCCCCGAAAAAGATCTCGAATGGAGCGAAGAAAGCATTGAAGGCTCCTGGCGCTTCCTCAATCGCGTCTTCCGTCTGATTGACAAACACGCCGCTGCCATTCGCGAAACCAAGAACTGGAACTTCGATTCAAAGGGAATGTCTGACAAGGAGCGCGACCTGATCCGCGTCACCTACCAAACGATGACCCGGGTAACGCAGGACTTCGAGAAGCGCTGGCACTTCAACTCCGCTATCGCCCAAATCATGGAGCTGACCAACGAAATCTATCTGGCTGAGCCGCTCGAAAACGGCGTTCGGCCGGAAATCCGCAAAGAAGTCCTGCAAATCCTCACGCTGCTCCTCGCCCCCATGACTCCGCATATTGCGGAGGAAATGTGGGAAATGCTCGGCAACCAGAACGGCCTCTGCAACGCCACTTGGCCCGTCCTCATCGATGAGCAACTTGAACTCGCAAAAGACAACGAAGTCGAAATCCCAGTCCAGGTCAACGGACGCGTCCGCAACACTCTAAAAGTCCCCGCCGGCCTAGCCGAAGCCGATGTTGTCGCCAGAGCCAAATCCGATCCCGCCGTAGCCCGCCACATCGAAGGCAAGCGCATCATCAAAGTCATCTTCGTCCCCAACAAGCTCCTAAACCTGGTGGTCAAATGAGCAAGCACCGGTGGCACAGCCAATCCTGGCTGTGCTCTTCTCTGTGTTTCGTTTGCACAGTTTGGATTTTTGTCCAGGCAGTACTCGGGCAAATGGACCTTTAGTTTTGGTCTGCTAAGCATCAATACGAAAGAGGCAGCCAATGGCAACAGGAGCCGCTATGACGGAACAGCAAAAGCCAAAATCCGAGCTAGGTGGCGTAGTAGTCCTCGATTTCGGCGGCCAATACACCCAACTCATCGCGCGCCGCATCCGCGAACAAAACGTCTTCTCCGCCATCCTTCCGTGCACGGCCAAGATCGAAGAAATACGTCAGTACACCCCCGCGGGCATTGTCCTCTCCGGTAGCCCCAGCTCCGTCTACGATTCCGACGCCCCCAAATGCGATCCCGACATTCTCGCCCTCGGCATCCCCGTCCTCGGCATCTGCTACGGCATGCAGTGGATTACCCACGCGCTCGGCGGCAAGGTCGATAAAGCGGAGCGCCGCGAGTACGGCCGGGCCCAACTGAGAGTTACGGACGGCAGCGGCACCAAGGAATCGGAACTCTTTGCAGGCGTCCCCGCGTCACTGCGAATCTGGAACAGCCACGGCGACCACGTGCGCGAAGTGCCCCCCGGCTTCCACGCCACAGGCCACACCGACAATGCCATCGCGTCGCTCGAGGACCCCCAGCGAAAAATTTACGCCGTGCAATTTCACGTCGAAGTGAACCACACCGAAAGCGGCACCGAACTCCTCCGCAACTTCCTCTTCCGCGTCTGCAACGCCGAGCCCAAATGGAGCGGTTCTGCCTTCATCGAAGAAACCACCGAAGCCATTCGAAGGAAGGTCGGCCAGGGCCGCGCCATCTGTGCCCTAAGCGGAGGAGTGGATTCGACGGTGGCAGCGGTTTTGGTTCACCGGGCCATGGGCGACCGCCTCACGAACATTTTCGTCAACACCGGCATGCTCCGAAAGAACGAGTTTGCAGACACGCTGGAAATGCTGCGAGATCGCCTCGGCCTTCGCGTCATCGGCGTCGACGCCTCCGACCGTTTCCTGGCCAAGCTCGCCGGCGTCACCGACCCCGAACAAAAACGCAAAATCATCGGCAGGGAATTCATCGCCGTCTTCGCCGAGGAAGCCCAGAAACTCCAAACCGGCAAAGCCCACGGCCAAATCGCCTGGTTAGTCCAAGGAACGCTGTATCCCGATGTAATCGAGTCCGTCTCCGTAAAAGGCCCCTCCGCCACCATTAAGTCTCACCACAACGTTGGCGGCCTCCCCGAAAACATGCCCTTTGCCCTTATCGAACCTCTCCGCGACCTCTTCAAGGACGAAGTGCGCCGCATAGGCAAAGACCTGGGCCTGCCAGAAGAGATTCTTCTGAAACATCCGTTTCCTGGCCCGGGACTGGCTGTAAGGCTCCTCGGTGAGATCACCCGCGAGCACCTCCTTACCCTGCAGGAAGCCGACGCCGTAGTAGTCGAGGAGATACGTCGCGCTGGCCTCTATAGTAAAGTTTGGCAAGCCTTTGCGGTTCTGCTTCCTATTCGCAGCGTCGGCGTTATGGGTGACTACCGCACCTATGGACTGACGATTGCCGTCCGCGTCGTCGAATCCGAGGATGCCATGACGGCAGACTGGGTTCGTTTGCCGGGCGACGTCCTTGAGCGGATCTCCACTCGGATCGTAAACGAGGTTCGCGGGGTGACCCGCGTTGTCTACGACATCAGCTCAAAGCCGCCAAGCACGATAGAATGGGAGTGAAACAAGGATGGGAACAAATAAACCTGTGGAAGGGAATTAGTTTAGGCCCCTGAACCAAAGGTAAATTCCGCCGTTCGGCGAATTCCAAAGAGTAAAGGCCGCGTAGGGACGGGACGCGGCCTATCCAGGAGTCCACATTAATTGACTGCACGCTCTATTAAAATCGTCGCAGAACTACCGATTTGCCATCTTCTGCGCCATGTACAGAATGAGCTTGCGGTCCCCTTCTTCCACTTTGCCCAGCAAGCGCCGAAGCTTGTTGAGAAAGCGTGCATCTTTTCCGACGCTGCCCCATGCGATGTCATCCGACGACTTCCGCTTGGGCAGATTCGGCAACTGCGGCGGCTCCTCGCCGTCATAAAAGAGTTGATAGAGTGGGCATTCGAGTGCGCGCGCAAGCTTTTCCAGCGTCTCGATGGCCGGTACTGTATGGCCATTCTCTACGCGGGAAATGTAACAACGCAGCAAGCCTGTTCGCTTCTCGATGTCGCCCTGGGAGAGTTTCTTTTCTTCGCGGAGTGCGCGAAGACGGTCACCAATAATCATGGCGGCATTATTCCATGTAGATAAGGTGCACGCAAGTAGAAACTTGGCACTCCCAGACTGAAACACTTGATGCACCCAAGTGAAACCCAAGCTACATTAGACGTAACCGGATTGACATGCCACGCGTCCCAAAAGTAGAGCCTCTAAGGTCCCCCGCCGGTTCGGCGGGCGCCCAACCGCCGACGGACAAGTCGGCAGCGGGTACCGATGACCGGGAACTTGTCCGGCGCGCCCAGCAGGAAGACCAGAAGGCTTTTGAAGAGCTTGTGCGGCGTCACCAGCACCGCGTCTTCGCTGTTGCCGGCGGGATCTTGCGGCGCCGGGAGGACGTCGAGGACATCGCTCAGCAGGTTTTCGTTAAGGCCTATTTCTCGCTGAAGCGGTTTGATCAGCGGGCGGCTTTCAGCACTTGGCTCTACAAGATCACCGTGAACGAGTGCTGGGACCTTTTGCGAAAGAAGAAAGTCCGGCCCCTGGTTTATGAGTCGGATCTCAGCGAAGAGCAAGCCCGGCAGGTCACCTCTGCCGAGGAAAAGGGCGGTGGCGGGCCGGACATCAGTGACAGGCTGGTAGCCCGCGAGCGCGTCGAGCGTCTTTTGGATGGTCTCGATGAACGCGATCGTCTGATGCTGATTCTGAAGGAAGTAGAGGGCTTTGCCGTCGAAGAAATTGCGCAAGTTTTGGACTTGAACGCGAACACGGTTAAGGTGCGGCTCTTCCGGGCGCGCCGTAGGATTGTGAACAAGGTTCGCAAGCGCGGCGAGTAGAGCCGTGGATTGAATTGAGACTGGGGACGGTTCGGATGCAGATGGTATTTTATGCGAGTGGTTGCGAGGGATCGAAGGAGGTTGATGAATGGGCCTGCTAAATAAGAACCGGGCGCACTGCCGGGAGTTCCACATGCGGCTCGAGGACGCGGCCAGTGCCGCCCCGGGCGCGAACGGATTGCCTGAACTGCTGTCAGCGCTCCCTGTCGGCATGAAGGACCACGCGGCTGCATGCTTGGATTGCCGCGCCGCTGCTGAAAATATTCTCGCCGCGCGCGCCCTGCTGGCAGAAATGCCTTCCCACGCCGAAATCGGCGGGCCATGGTTTGCTCCCCGCGTGATGGCTGCGATCGCCGCCCGCAGAGCAGAACTCTATCGCGCCCCGGACACCTGGACTTTTCTTCCGAAGCTTGCCGCGCGCCTCACTTGGGCTTCTGCGATTGCGCTGCTCCTGGCCAGTGGCTGGCTCTATCAAAAGCCGTCAACAAACGTAGCATCGGCAAAGTCCGTGGTTACGGACATCACCGGCGAGCCGGTCGTGCCCAACACCACGCCGGCCAACAACGATGAAGTTCTCGTCAGTTTGGCTGAGCGGCCGCATGAACGATAGCTCCGCAAAGCTCAAGGCGGGCGTGTGGGTCGCCATTGTCTTCCTGATTGGCGCGGCCCTCGGCGGCGTCTTCGGTTACTTCTATGGCCATCGCAGCATCGTCTCCGCCTCGAACCCGCCCATGAGCGAACCCGCGCGGCGCGCCAAAAGAGTCGAGCAGCTTACCCAGGAATTAAACCTGACCAGCGCCCAGAGCCAGCAACTGGACGTCATTCTTTCCCAGTTGCACACCGAATACAAAGCCATCCACGACCAGTCCGATGCGCAGATCAACGCGACTCACCAGAAGGGCCGCGATCAAATCCGCGCAATCCTCACTCCGGAACAAAAGCCAAAGTTTGAGGAATTCCTAAAGCGCATGGACGAGGAGCGCAGACGGAACACTCCTCCGCCTCCAGCAACCCCGTCGTCGCATTAATACCGTCCGCGCCAAAATTGCTCGAGTTCTCGATTTCCCAGGCCCCCCACTTAGAAACGCTCGTCTCCCGCAGCACCAGACCTCTACTGTCGGCTTGGTTTCGCGCATCACACTTTTACGATCAGTTTGCCGGTATTCCCGCCGGTGAACAGCATATTGATGGCCTCGGGCGCCTTTTCCAGCCCCTCGATGATAGTTTCGCGATCCTTCAGCTTGCCCATCATCTTCCACTTGCCCAGTTCCATGGCCGCTTCGGTGAATCTGGACATGTAATCTAGAATCAGAAAACCCTCTATTTTCAGGCGCTTGACGATCAACAACCCCAGGTTGAAGCCTCTGCTTGCTTCCTTCGTGTACCCAGAAATGAGGCCGCATAGAACCACGCGCCCATGAAGATTCATGCGGTTGAGCACTTCTTCCATGATCTCCCCGCCGACATTTTCGTAATTGAGGTCGACGCCTTTCGGCGTGGCGGCCGCGAATTTTTCTTTCCAATCAGGATGCTTGTAATTGATCGCGGCATCGAAGCCGAGTTCATCGGTCAGCCATGCACATTTTTCGTCCGTGCCCGCGATGCCCACCACGCGGCAGCCGTGAATTTTGCCAATCTGCCCCGCGACGCTTCCCGTTGCTCCCGCGGCAGCCGAAACGACCAGCGTCTCCCCCTTCTTCGGCTTGCCAATTTCCATCATTCCAAAGTAAGCCGTGAGGCCCGTCATGCCCAGCACGCCGAGAAACGCTGTTTCCGAAACAAACGGAATCGACGGAATCTTCTGAAATGCAATCTTCGATTGCGCCTCGATGATTGTGTATTCCTGCAAACCTGTCAGACCAAAAACCTTGTCGCCCTTCTTGAATTGCGGGTGCCGCGATTCAATCACTTCCGCCAGCCCGCCCGCGCGCATCACTTCGCCGATCCCCACAGCCGGCAAATAGCTGTCCATCGCCATCCACACGCGCATCGTCGGATCCATCGACAGGTATTTCACTTTGGCCAGTGCCTGCCCGTCCTGCAACTCCGGCACTGGCGTTTCCGCCAGCTGCAAATCCTCTGGGGCGAGTAGTCCCGTAGGCCGCCTTTGCAAGCGTAGCTGACGGTTGGTCTTTGTCACTCAGATCTCCCAATTCCGCAGACTCTTTTACTTAACTTTATTCAGCCCAAACTATCGCGAGCAAGTCATCCCGCGGCCGACACGACCTAAGAGGAACTCTGCCTGCACGGTGGCACAGCCAATCCTGGCTGTGCCGCCTGGCCCAGCAGCAGCACAAGCACTTTTGCCTGTGCTCCGAGCGAAGCCGACTTTTCTACCTAGAAGGGAATATCCTCGTCAGAAATTTCCGGCCCGCTAGGCGCCTGGCTCCCGCCGTAAGAATCATCCGCCGGCGACGCGGCGTGCGCTTCGACGTCATCCCCGCCAGAGCGTCCTCCGCCGCCGGCAGTTGCGGCGCCATCGCCCTTACCACCGAGCATGCGCATTTCATTGGCGATGATCTCCGTGCTGTAGCGCTTTTGACCCTCCTTGTCTTGCCATTCGCGAGTTTCGATTCGACCCTCGATATATACAAGGGATCCCTTCTTCAGATATTGCTGACAGATCTCCGCAAGTTTGCGCCACGCAACGATTTTGTGCCACTCGGTCCGCTTCTGCCGTTCCCCATTACGGTCCTTGTAAGAAAAATCGGTGGCGACGGAAAAGTTCGCGACCGCCTGGCCGCCCCCGGTGTACCGCGTCTCCGGATCGCGTCCCAACCGCCCTACAAGAATCACTTTATTGACGGACATAAAACCTCTCTAGCCGTGGTGAACTTGCCCACTTCTTAGTTTTTCCACGCGGCGCTGACGATAGCAGAAAACGGGGTAAGTAGGCAAAGAAGGACGGAGCTGTGCGAGGGGGGTGGGCAGTCGGGAGCGAGAAACAGGGAGAAAGGCTTTGCGACCCCGCTTGTCGTCCGATGGAGGTTCCATACTCGTAGTCGGATGTCTAGTTAACAATAATACCCACCCCCCTGGGTTTCTCGTAAATGTTCATGGCTCTGTTGACATCCTACAGGCGTGGGGTGGGCCTGAGGCGGTAGAGGTTGTAGGCAAGACCGAGCAGCAGAGCTTGGCGGATCTGGATGGCCAGGCTGCGCCCGGGAGCGCGCGAGGAGAGTTTGCGCTTAACGGTCGAGAAGACGGTTTCGATCTTAGCGCGTTGGCGATAGGGTTTTTTCGGGAAAGCGCG
>JBARCY010000124.1:0-4873 GCA_049794595.1 Candidatus Acidiferrum sp. | reverse complement strand
CGAAACGTGCGCTCGGCTCATAATCGAAGCCGCTAAAATAGCTGTTCTCGATTCTCGCTCCAACATATACGGCCAGGCGATCTGGCTTCAGTGTGATTTGATCTTGAAGAAATGCGTCGAACAGTTCGCCGGTTTCGTTGGCTGGAACAAAGGCTTGATCGATCGTACCAACCGTTTCATCCGCGGAATGGCGATATTCTGCGCCCCCAATAAAATCCTGACGCGCGCCTGCGACGATGTGGTTCTGGAAATTGATATCAAAGGTGTTGCGGACCTCGCTCGCTTCCGGACCGTCTCTTGCGTATCTGTCGAAATAAAATTGCAGAGTCATGTCGGAGCGGCTCGAAAAGATATGATCCCAGCGTGTCATCACGTCTCCGCCGGAAAGCGGGGCAAGCCTCTCTACGTTGATGTTCTCGGCGGAGGACAGGACGGAGTGCACGATGATCGATCCTTCGTCGCCGGTATAAATGTCTCCTTGCGTTGTCAATGAATCTTTCTTGGAAAGTGTTGTATCGGCGCGAAGACCTGCGTGCAACAGATGCCAATCATCCTCGCCGTTGTCCCCGTCCAAATCGGCGAGGTGGTCATCGTTGAGATACTTTGCGAAGATGCGGTAGCTGGTGCGATCCTTAATTTGCCCGCCGTACTGTAAAGTCCCGAACTCTTGGGCCAGCGTGCCGCCTCCGCCACTCACCAGACCACCCTGCGTGTCCGCGGCCTTCTTCGTAATAATATTGATCACACCATCTACCGCGTTGGCGCCCCACACGGTTCCACCAGGCCCGCGAATCACCTCGATGCGCTCGATGTCCTCCAGCGGCACGTCTTGCGTATCCCAATTGACACCGCCGAAAAGTGGCGTGTAGACCGCTCGGCCATCGATCAGCACCAGCAACTTGTTGGCGAACTGAAGATTGAAGCCTCGAGACGAGATGGCCCAGGTGTTCGCATTGATCTGCGCCACATCCAGGCCAGGAACCATCCGCAGTAGATCGGGAATGTTTAAAGCTCCGGAACTGCGGATGTCTTCCTGCGTGATGACGAAAATCGCCGCCGCCACTTGAGATAGTTTCTGTTCTTTCTTCGAAACCGACGTCACTTCCATGTTCATCAAATCCTCGATATTCACTTTTGTCAGGTCCTCGTCGGGTGGTGAAGAAGCGTGGGACGCTGGCGCGGCTTGTGGCGTTTGCTGAGTTTGAGGCGCTTGTGCCAATTGCAAATCTTGGGGCCCTTGCGTCAATTGCGTAGCTTGGGCCCATGCCGCAGGTCCGGTGAAAAAAAGTGCCGCGAGGGTTCCCCGGGCAGCGAAGCTCGCGCTGCGCATCAGGACTATCGCTGGCCCTTCGTGTGTAGACACATCTTTCTCACCCGGAAAAGGCGTGCACATCTGGTACCGAATTTCTTACTTCGTCCTGAAGGCAACTTCTTTAGTTTCAGTGCGTTGGTGTGCGGAGAACCGCCTGAGTTTTCCTGAATTGAGCCTCCGACAGCTCCGTGTGCCATAGTGGCGCAAGGTGAGCACGGGACTCGTCGGAGCTTGCCTTGGAAAGCAACTCGCGAGGCAATCTGCCATGTCGAACTCCGGTATCATTGCTGGAGCGAGAACGCCCTTGCTACAATCACGCCCGCTAAACGCCGCGGCGCTGAGCTTGGTGAGAAGTTGTTCAGAAAGAGGGTGGAATGGCTGGATTTGCCGGTGTGGATTTCATTGATTTTGACTCGCTGTTGAACGACGAAGAAAAGCTGGTCCGGCAGACGGCGCGGCGATTCGTCGACAACGAGATTATTCCCATCATTGAGAAGCACAGTCGCGAGGGAACATTTCCGAAACACCTGGTGCCGCAGCTCGGGGAGCTGGGATTTTTCGGCGCGAACCTGCAGGGGTACGGCTGTGCGGGAATGTCGAACGTCGCTTACGGTCTCGTGACGCAAGAGCTGGAGCGCGGCGATTCGGGGTTGCGCAGCTTTGTCTCCGTGCAAAGCGCGTTGGTGATGTATCCGATTTATGCGTACGGCAGCGACGCGCAGAAGGAGAAGTGGCTGCCGCTGCTGCAGCAAGGGACGGCGATTGGGTGCTTTGGATTGACGGAGCCGCAGTTTGGCTCGAATCCCGGCGGGATGCTGACGCGCGCGGTGAAGAAGGGGAGCAAGTATGTTTTGAGCGGCGAAAAGATGTGGATCACCAGCGGCTCGATCGCGGACGTCGCGGTGGTGTGGGCCAAGTGCGAGGACGAAAAAATTCGCGGGTTCTTGGTGGAGAAGGGCACGCCGGGATTTAAGGCATGGGATGTGCATGGGAAATGGTCGCTGCGTGCGTCCGTTACCTCAGGACTGGCGTTCAGCGATTGCGAAATACCGGAAGAAAATTTGCTGCCGAACGTTGTGGGATTGAAAGGGCCGCTGGGGTGCTTGAATCAGGCGCGCTATGGGATCGGATGGGGAGCGCTGGGGGCGGCGATGGCTTGCTACGATACGGCGCTGCAGTATGCGAAGACGCGAAAGCAATTCGCGAACAAGCCGATTGCTTCGCACCAGTTAGTGCAGGAAAAGCTGGCTTGGATGATTACGGAGATCGTGAAGGGACAATTGCTGGCGCTGCAAGTGGGGCGCTTGAAGGACAAAGGCAAAGTGGATTTCTCGCACATTTCGATGTTGAAGATGAACAACGTGGCCATCGCGCTCGAAACGGCACGGAAGGCGCGTGACATTCTCGGCGCGAACGGGATCGTGGACGATTACTGCATTATGCGGCACATGAACAACCTCGAGAGCGTTTACACATATGAGGGAACGAACGACATCCATAAATTGATCATCGGAGAGAAAATTACGGGCATTTCCGCGTTCGTGTAATGGGAAAAAGAAACAAGCTTAGCGAAGATAAGGCCCGTTAGATTTCAAAAGGACGACAGACTGAAGTCTGTTTCGTGTTTGTGATATTGCAAAAGGGGACAGAGTGAAGTCTGTCCCACTCCAGCCAACCAATCCTCTTGCCCGCTGAATCTTGTATGCTGTAGCCAGAGAGGGCACGGCGTGCCGTGCCCCTACGGGAGAGAACTTCATGCCTGCTTCCAGTTTCACAGCCCGCCGTTCATTCCTTCGCGACATCGCATGCTTGCTGGTTTTCTTGATTTCGATGTGCGGCGTGGCTGGAGCGCGGCAGAGGAGAGCTGCGCCCGAGCAGAAGCAGAAGATTCGCGCGATCACGGCGTTCGTCAACCTGGACCGCTCGCAATATCAGTTGCAAATTGCGGACGCAGTGAAAATGCTGAAGTATGCGCGCACAGTGTTTGAATCGCGCGGGTTTGAAGTGCAGACCATCCGCATCGCCACGCAGCCGTTTCCCGAATACACGCAAGGAATGTCGACGGAACAGATTTTGACTTTTTTCAAGGATTACGACGCACTCGCGCAAAAGGACGGATTTGCGGCGTCCATCGGGCCGGCCATGCTGAATGAGGCGGATAGCCCGGCGCAGGCCGATTTGCTTGCGGACATCCTGCTCAACACGAAAACGTTGAACGGCAGCCTTGTAGTTGGCGGGCCGGACGGTGTGCGCTGGCCGGCAGTGGGAGCGGCGGCGCGCGTGATGAAACGGCTTGAAGCGACCGAGCACAGCCAGGGAAATTTTCGGTTTGCGGCCATCGCCATGGTGCCGCCGCTGACGCCGTTTTTTCCGGCCGCTTACCACACCGGTTTTGGCCATCAATTCGCGATTGCGTTTGAGTCCGCCGGAATCGTGGCGGCGGCCTTCAAAGATGCGCCAGACCTGGCAACAGCGCGGCAGCGATTGATCGATAAACTAGGCCAAGTGGCCTTTGACGCAGAAGCGCAAGCGGCGCGCATTGATCAGGACACCGGTTGGACCTACATGGGAATCGATCTATCGCCCGCTCCGCTGAAGGACGTTTCGATCGGCGCGGCGATCGAGAATCTGACGACGCTCCCGCTGGGTTCGAGCGGAACGCTTACGGCGGCGGCGACGATTACCTCTGCGCTGAAAGACATACGGGTGAAGCAGACCGGCTACTCGGGACTGATGCTGCCGATCCTCGAGGATTCGCGGCTGGCGCAACGCTGGAGCGAGGGGCGTATTTCGATCGATTCGCTGTTGAGCTATAGCGCCGTCTGCGGAACCGGCCTCGACACGGTGCCGCTGCCTGGAGATATCAGCACGGAGCAGCTTTCGCTCATCATTGGGGATATGGCCAGCCTGGCGGTGAAGTGGCACAAGCCTCTCTCGGCACGATTGTTTCCTGTGCAGGGCAAGGGGCCGGGCGACAAGACGGAGCTGGATAGTCAGTTTTTGGTGAATGCGACGATTCAGCCTTTAGGGAAGCAATGAAGCGGCAGTACCCCGCCACCTGAGGAGCTGGAGGCATCGCGAAGAGATTTGGATGGGTGGGAGTTAGACGCCCCCCCGGTTTTTCGTAAATATTGCATCTAAAGGGTTTAAGCCTTTTGTAAGTGGTTTAGAATCAATGTTTGCGGACGTTTCTGTAAATACTGATTCTAAAGAGTTTACGTTCTAGCCTGGTCGCGCCAAACATGGGACGGCTCGTAAGACTCGCGGAACGGGCGAAGCGCCGTTTAGAGCAGCCCGCAAAAACAAAAAACGCCAGCAAGGGGCTGGCGCGTCCGATTCAGGTCGTAACATTACCTAATACGTATAGTAACGCGAGACGAAGCGGGAGTCAATGAAAAAATGCTGCGGAAGAGTGGGTCAATGAGTTCTGCCAATCGCGCTCGATTTGAGTTATGTCTGCGCGAAAATAAAATAAGGTTGCGTGGCTAGAGGAGGGCTTCAGCAGGCACGTGAAAAGTGACCGCAACTTTTGTTCCATTTTGGAGTTAAACTAGGTAGGTG
>JBARCY010000123.1:0-34020 GCA_049794595.1 Candidatus Acidiferrum sp. | reverse complement strand
GAGAGAGAAGAGAGAAGAGAGAAGAGAGAAGAGAGATTTCTCTCTGCGCAAGCCGACACGTTTGCAGGAGCAAACGTGAAAGAAACAGCGTCGGCTTGCTCCGTTCGAAATGACAGTGGGGCGGGATGGGGGCGTTTACCGGCAGGTGGTGTGATTTTGCCATTCGCGTTCGAACTCGGCGCGAGTGCAGAAAGATTTCTGGGTGCCAACCTTGGTGGTGCTGAGGGCGGCGTAGAGATTGGCGCGGGTGAGGGCTTCGTTTTCTTGCATGTCTTCGCCGAGGAAGACGGCAAAGCTGCCGATGAAGGCGTCGCCGGCACCGGTGGTGTCGAGGGCGTCGACTTTGAAGGCGGGGAGCACTTCCGTCCCTTCGGGACCAGCCAGAAGGGAACCGCGCTCACCAAGCGTGAGGACAACGCGCTTGATTCCTTGCTGCAACAGAAAATTGGCACAGTTCTTGGCTTCTTCGAGCGAATGGACGGGCATGCCGGTGATGAGTTCGGCTTCGGTTTCATTGGGGATGAAATAATCGGCACCGCTCAGTTGCTTGAAATCGACTGGCTGCGCGGGCGCGGGATTCACGATGCAGCGAATGCCATTGGCGGAGGCGAAGCGGACGGTGTGATAAACGGTGGGGAGCGGAATTTCGAACTGCATCACGATGGTGTCGGCTTTGCTGAGGAGAGGTGCGGCGGCATCGACGTCTTCTGGTGATAGCGTATCGTTCGCGCCTTTCACGACGATGATGCGATTTTGGCCGCCGGGCTCGACGAAAATTGGTGCGACGCCGCTGGAGACGCCTTCCGCGATGCGCACGTGGGTGGCGTCAATGCCTTGCAACTGAAAATTCGCGATAGTGGCCGGGCCGAAAAGATCGCTGCCGACTTTCGCCACCATGGCGACGGAAGCCCCGCACAGTTTTGCGGCGACGGCCTGATTGGCGCCCTTGCCACCAAAGCCGAGGTCGAATGTTTTGCCGAAGATGGTTTCGCCCGGCCGCGGAAAGACGTCATTGAACGTGGTTAGGTCCACGTTGGCGCTGCCCACCACGGCGATGAAGGATTGCTTGGCCATAGTGGCGGATTATATCTGTGTCCCGTGGTCCGTGTCCCGTGTTCCGTGAGGAGTGCTGCTTGAAGTGGAAGGTTAGTTTTGACACAGAGGTCGCGGAAGGCACGGAGAGGATAAGAAGAGCGGACGCAGAGATATGGCGTCGGAAAAGGAGGAGTGTTGCCGAGATGGGGCGCAGCGTGCTGCGCTTCTACCATGAATTGCGAATTGCGGCTTGACAGCGTGGATGGCGGCGCATATAAGCACGAGCGAGCCAAACACAAGACGAAGCCGTTCGATCGAGTGTGGCGTAGGGCATAATAATCGAGCCTGGAGCCGCCAAAGCATGTACACGCCGCATAGTCTGGAAATTGCGCTGCTGATGATGATCGCCACGGCGATTTGCTGGGGCTCCTGGGCGAACACGTTCAAGGGCGTCAAGAATTACCGTTTCGAGCTGTTCTACTGGGATTACGCGATCGGGATTTTTCTTATCTCTGTCGTGCTGGCGTTCACCATGGGGAGCACTTCGAACGATTCCGCGAGTTTCCTGAACAATGTGCGCCTGGCGGATGGCTCGAATATTGTGTACACGCTCGTGGGCGGCGCGGTTTTCAATCTGGCGAATCTGTTGCTCGTGGCGGCGATCGACATGGCAGGCCTGGCGATTGCTTTTCCGGTTTCGATCGGCATCGCGTTGGTTGTGGGAGTTATCGCGAGTTACTTGCAGCAGCCCGAGGGAAACGCCGGCTTGCTCGCGATCGGAGTCATTTGCGCCGTGATCGCGGTGATCATGGATGGAAAGGCTTACGGATCATTGGCGAAGACGGCAGGTTCGGCTTCGAAGAAAAGCATTATCACTTGCATCGTGTCTGGAGTGCTGATGGGGCTGTGGTCGCCGTTTGTCGCGCACGCGATGAGCCACGGAAAAACCCTTGGGCCATACAGCGTCGGAGTTTTCCTGACGCTTGGCGCACTTCTCTCCTGCTTTATTTGGAACATTTATTTCATGAAGAAGCCGCTGGTGGGCAAGCCGGTGAACTTCGGCGAATTTTTTCGCGGGCCGGCGTCGGGTCATGTTCTCGGATTGCTCGGCGGAGCCATTTGGGGAACGGGGACAGTGTTCAATTTGGTGGCGGCAAATTTTACTGGAGTGGCCATCTCGTATGCCATCGGGCAATCGGCACCGATGGTGGCAGCCCTCTGGGGAGTATTCGCGTGGAAGGAATTTCAAGGAGCGAAGCCGCAAGCTAAAACCTATCTCGCGCTCATGTTCGTTTTCTATTTGCTGGCGATTTTGCTGGTAGCCAAAGCCAATACAGCAACGTGACAAATTCAAGTCAAAACTTAGTAGAATGACGTGGCTACAACGGGATGCCGATGTTGGACCAGAGTGAAAAGACGGTGACATTTTTGGTACAGATGTGGCACATGGAGACCGACAAAAAATGTCCTTTGGCCTCTGAAATTTCCGCGAACTGGGGCACCACTTCCGCTCGAGGCTGGGCTCTTACACCATGGGGTCCAGACGCCATTTTCCCGGCGGCTGCTTTCCATCTTGTTTTCAATGGTTTGCGGATAGACAAGGCATTCCTGCCGGCGCGACGAGCAAGAACCGCTGGAGATTCGCAAACGAAGCACGTCCGGGCTAGACGAGCGGGTGGTTTGGCCCCAATTTTGTTACCATCTTGCCGTTAGAGGTGTGTGCGTGCAGCTTTTAGGCAAATACGAGATCCTCTCTGAAATTGGCCGCGGGGCCATGGGCGCTGTGTACAAAGCGCGTGATCCGCTGATTGACCGCCTGGTTGCGCTGAAAACCATCACAGGCGGCCCCACGGCACAAAAGAATCTGCTCGACCGATTCTACCAAGAAGCGCGTTCCGCCGGCGCGCTGCAGCATCCGAACATCGTCACGATTTATGAATTGGGGCACGAGAAAAATACTCCGTTTATCGCCATGGAGTATCTGGAAGGCGAGAGCCTCGATCGCATCATCGATCAGAAGCCAGTTGTGCCGCTGTCGGTGAAGCTTGGCTACCTCGTGCGAGTGATCGACGCGCTGGCATACGCACACCAGCACAACGTGGTGCACCGCGACGTGAAGCCCGCGAACATCATGGTCACCAAAGAAGGCGTGGTGAAGGTCGTAGACTTCGGCATCGCGCGGCTCACGGACATGTCCATGACGCAGCCGAACATGATGATTGGTTCGCGGGCGTACATGTCGCCACAGCTTTATAAGGGCGAGCGGGCCGATGCGCGATCCGATATTTGGGCTTTAGGCGTGTCCTTGTACGAGCTGCTGGCTTATCGCAGGCCGTTTACCGGCGATAGCGAAGCCGAGCTGATGTTCCACATCATTTACGAAAAGCCCGAAGATCTTTTGAGCCTTTCTCCCGAGTGCACGGAAGAGCTGGTGCCGATCGTCAACAAGATGCTCGAAAAAAAGAGTGACGATCGTTATCAGACGATGGAGGACGTGCTCCACGCGATCGAGCCGATTTGGAAAATCGCGCAGCAGGCCACCGTATCGGGATTGCTGGCGGATTGCCAGGAACTGGTGGCGGCCAAGGATTTGCAAAGGGCGCAGGCGCTCTTGCGCAAGGCTTTGCACATTGATGTGAGCAACTCTCAGGCGAAGAGCATGCTTGAGAAAGTGTCGGTTGAACTGCGGCGATCAGAGATTCAGCCGAGGCTTGAGGAACATCTGAGCCGCGGCGGAGGCTTCTTGAAAGCGGGCAAGCTTCGCGAGGCCAAAGCAGAGGCCGAAGCGGCGCTCGGGTTGGATTCTAAACACGAACCGGCGCATAAACTGATCGTGGAGGTGGATGCGGCGGCGGCGAAAGTCCAGCAGCTCGAACAGAAACTGAAGCTGACCAAACAGCGCTTGGCGGAAGGTGCGCTGACCGAAGCAGCCGCGGCGCTAGGACAGGCTCTCGAACTCGACGACGCCAACCAACAGGCGCAGGAATTAAAAAAACAGATCGAGGAAGAGCGAAATCGCCGGGAAAAGCGCAAGAAGCTCAGCGAAATATTGCACCGCGCGCGAACGCTTTGGACGGAGCTCAAATACGACGAATGCCTTGCGGTTCTCGCGGAAGCCACGCAGGAATTTCCGAACGAGCCGGAGCTGAAGAAACTTCAGGAATCGGCGAAGACGGATCAGGCGGAGCAGCAGAAACAGCGGCAGATGGCGGAAGTGCGCAGGCTGCTTGGGCAGCAGAATTTCGCCGAGGCGCGGAAAATATTGGACGTGCTGGTCAAGGAGCATCCTCAGGAGACCGCGGTAAAAAATCTGCAAAACCTGGCGCAGCAGGAAGAACAAGAACAGAACAGGCAAAAACGGCTTGAAGCTGAGATTACTGTTCTGCGCGCCATGCTGGGAGCAGGGAAGTACAAGCAAGTCGTGGCAAAGGGCGAGCCCCTTTTGGAGGAATTTCCTCAAGAGTACGAACTAAAAGAATTGGTGAACTACGCGCGCGGCGAAGTCGCGCAGCAGGAGCAAAAGCGGAAAGAAGAAGATCGCGAAAAGCAAATCCAGGGATTCCTGCTCTGCGAGCGCTACGGCGAGGCATTGGATACGGCGCGCAAAGCCATGGAGGAATTTCCAAAGCAGGACGCCTTCCGCAAGCTGGCCACGGAAGCGGAAGCACTGAAAAAAGAGCAGGACGACCGCGAAAGAGCCCGGAACGAAATGCAGCGGCGAGTCCGTGAAATCAACAGCAAGATCGGCCAGGACAAGATTACGGACGCCATCGATCTGGCCCAGCAGACCATGGAAGCGATGGGACCGGATCCGAGTGTGACGCAGTTGTTGCATGGAGCCGAAGAAATAAAGAAAAAGAAGGAAGAGGAGCAAGAGAAGAAGGTCGCGGCTCTGCAAACGATCGTCAGCAAGGGCGACCACGCGGCGGCGACGCAGCTATTCAACGAAGTGATGGCCACGCAGATCTTTCAGCCCACGGATCCGAGGATGGTTGACCTTCGCGGGAAGATTGCCAATCTTGCCAGCGGCCAGCAACCGGCAGCGACACAGCTTTTCTCGGCCAAGACTCCAGCAACGAAACCAGCGGGCGCGGCGAAAAAGGAAAAGGCTGCGGCGGGCAAGACAGCGCCTCCGGCCGCTGATTTGACACAAGTCAGCGAATCCGCGCAGAACATTCCGGCGGCTGGATTCTCCGCAACTCGAGTAATGAGCCCGGGGCAAACGCCTGCGGCCACACCGAAAGCCGGAGGAGCGGCCAAGAAGCCGGCATTCGACGGAAAAGACACGGCCGCGCGAAAGACTGAAATTGCCGGCGCGACAGTTATGGCCGGTCCGGCGATGCAGCAGTCCGCTTCATCGACCAGTATTCCGGCGGTGCCGCGCCCAGGTGGAGTGGTGGCAGCGGCGGCGCCGCCAGTCTCGCCGACCAAGGCCAAGCCTAAAGCCGACTTCATGACTCAAGTCATGCCGCTCGTGCGAAAGCCTCCGGTATTGGCTGGCGCGGGAGTTGTTGTCGTTGCTGTTCTCGCGGTGATTCTGTGGCCGCTGCTCTCAAAAGGTGGGGCGCCGTCGGCGAAGGATTTGAAGCTGAAGCAGCAAGCCCAAGAGCTTTGGCAGAACCGCCAGTTCGATCAATCCGAGCAGGTTTGGCAGGGGCTCGCCGGCGCGAAGGGCCCGCTGCAAAAGGAAGCCGAGGGGCAAATCAGCCAGATTGAACAGAAGCGCAAAGATGAGCAGCAAAAGTTTGACCAGGCTGAGTCCTTGCTGAAGGACAAGAAAGATTTTGCCGGCGCGCAGCAAGCGTTCCAGGATGTGATCCAGATGAATTTGTGGCACTCCGCGGACGCGTCACGCGAATTGGAAGCGACCAACAGCGGATTGAGCGCGTCGGACGTGCAGAAACAGGAGCAGGATCACTTCGATCAGGGCGTAAAGCTCTATGAGGCGAAAGATTATGAAAAGGCGCGCAAGGAATTTCGCGCGACCATAGATATGAATGTCGCGGGCTCGACGCTCAAGCCACAAGCGGAGAGCTACCTGGGCAAAATACGGCAGTCGGCCAACGACCAGAAACTCTTCGATACCGCGATGCAGGACGTCAAAGACGAAAACTGGGGCGAGGCGCAAGACCAGTTCCAGGAAGTGATTAAGCGCAAAGGGTCGCAGAGCAACGATGCAAAGAAGCAATTGCCCACGGTTCAGAAGGCGCTGCAAACGGTGAGCGCCGCCGAGGACGCGATCCACGCGGGCTCATTCCACGCAGCCAAGACGCAGGTGGATGCCGCCGTGCACTGGAGCAAGACGCACGATAAATTGCTGAAGGATTTGCACGCCGCGGAGCAGCAACAGTTCGACCAGATTAAGAACAACGCGCAGGCCGTGGAAAGCAAAGGCGATGCGGCTGGAATTCAGAAGGCTCAGGACGATGTTCACCGATTCGAGGAACGAGCCGAAGAGGCTTCGTTGCTCGCTGCTTGCAAGGACCTGGAGAAGCATCTGAACGCGGCCTATTCCGCGGCTGCGGAAAAGAACAGCGACAAGTCCGCTTTCGATGCGGCTGTGGCGCATTTTGAACAGGCGAAGCAGCGGGGCGACGTTAGCCAGCTGGGCCACGCCGTGAGCCAGGAGTTTCAGAAATTGGCCGCGGGCAACGGGATTTATCGCGAACAAGCGGCGCTGTACGTGAAGACGACCATTCCTAATGCGATTCAAGGGCTCACGAAGAGCGAAGGAAAGCTGGTGCTGCCGGCGCTTTCGTGCGGTCCTGGGCGGCCGGTGGCGGAAATCCCGTCCGCAGGCGGCGCCGTCGCGTGCGCGCAATTGGATGCAAATCCGCCTTTAGAGTGGGTAGGAACGCCCATGGTGGACTTCCCGGACGAAGCCAAGAAGCCCGGGAAGCTGCCGTACTCTTTGACAGTCATCTTGACGGTGGAAGCGAATGGAAACGTCAAAGTCGATAAAGAGGGCAACTCCGACAAGGAATTTTTCAAGAAAGTGAAAGATGCCTCCAAGCACTGGAAGACGACCGCACCCAAATCAGGCGGGAAACCAGTGAGCGTGCGCTTTCCTCTTACGATTACCTTCCAGCGCTGAGTTCCCGCGGGCGGGCCAAGATTTGCTACGATTAGCGGCACGGGTCGCCTCCTTGCAGAAACTGGGCAAATACGAAATTCTCGCGGAACTGGGCCATGGCGCGATGGGCGTCGTGTACAAGGCTCGCGATCCATTCATTGGGCGGCTTGTCGCACTGAAGACCATCAACAGCAATCTCGTGGACCGGCCCGATCTGCTGGAGCGCTTTTATCAGGAAGCACAGTCGGCCGGAAAACTCCAACATCCCAACATCGTCACCGTTTTTGAGCTGGGGCAAGAAAAAGACACTCCATTTATAGCCATGGAGTATATCGATGGCGATAGCTTGGAGAAAATCATTGTCGAGCAGATCGATTTGCCTCTGGCGATGAAGGTCGGCTACATCGTGCGGGTCTGCCAGGCGCTCGAATTCGCACACAAGAACCGCGTCGTTCACCGGGACATCAAGCCTGGCAATGTGATGGTGACTTCCGAGGGTGTCGTGAAAGTCGTGGATTTCGGCATCGCACGGCTGGTGGATTTTTCGCGCACGCACACGAACATGATGATCGGCACGCCGGCGTACATGGCGCCGGAGTTGTTCCGCAAGAAGAAAGCGGACGAGCGCACGGACATTTGGGCTGTGGGCGTCACGTTTTATGAGCTGCTTTGTTACCAGCGGCCGTTTACGGGAGACGGCTACGACATTATTCGCAGCATCACGGAGGACGATTTTCCCGCCGCATCGTCGATTGCGACGGAGTGCAGCCCCGAGCTGGATGCCATCCTCCAGCGAATGTTGCGGAAGGCATCCGCGGACCGCTATCAGAGCATGGAAGATGTTTTGCTCGAGTTGGAGCCGGTGTGGAACCGGATGCGGGCCGAGGCCGCCAGCGCGCTTGCCGAACGAGCCCAGCGATTGTACGAACGGGGCAACCTGCCGAGAGCACAGGACACTTTGCGGCGAGCGCGGCTGATCGACAGTTCCAACGTGCTGGCGAAGAGTTTGCTCGAAAAAGTTTCCGCCGAACTGCGGCGCACGGAAATTCAGCCAAAAGTCGATGAACACTTGGGCCGGGGCCGGGAATTTTTGGAGTCCGGCAAATATCGCGAAGCGCAGGCCGAGGCGGAAGCGGCGTTGAATCTGGATTCACGCTGCGAGCCGGCGCGGGATCTGGTCTCGGAAGTGGAAGCCGGCACCGCGCGGGCACAACAGTTGGAGAAAAAGCTTCGGCTTACGAAACAGCGGCTTGCGGAGGGAGCGATTCCGGAAGCGCAAACGGCGCTGCGGCAGGCGCTGGAGTTGGACGCCAAGCATCCGGAAGCGCTTGAACTTAGCCGCCAGCTCGCCGAGGAGCAGAGCCGAAGAGGGAAGCGGAGGCAGCTCACCGATTTGCTCGCGCGCGCTCGAGGCCTCTGGACCGAACTAAAGTATGGCGAATGCCTGGCGCTTCTTGCCGAAGGATTGAATGAATTTCCGAACGATCCCGAGCTGCGAAGCCTGCAAGAGACGGCGCGGCAAGATCAGCTCGAACAAAACAAACAAGGCGGCGTCGCCGAAGTGCGAAAGCTGCTGGGGCAAAAGAAGCTGGGCGAGGCGCGCAAGGCGCTGGAGGCCTTAGCGAAAGGCCAAGCGCAGGATTCGACCATCAAGAACTTGCAGGCGATGCTGGAACTCGAGGAGCAGGAACAAAGAAACAGCAAACGGCTGCAAGAGGAACTTGCGAATTTGCGCGGCCTGATTGGCGCGGGCAAACTTCGGGAAGTCGCCGCCAAAGGCGAGGCGTTGCTTGGCGAATTCCCCCAGGAATATGAGATCAAGGATCTGGTCGCGTATGCGAAGGGCGAAATTGCCCAACAGGAACAAAAGAAAACCGAGCAGGAACGCCTGCAGCAAATCGAAGGATTCATTGCGGCGCATCGCTACCACGAGGCCGCCGATGTGGCGCGGCGCGGGCTTCAGGAATTTCCCAAGCAAGAGGGGTTCCTGAAATTTTTCACGGAGGCGGAACAGAAAGCAAATGAAAAAGAAGAACGCGAAAAAGCCGAACGGGAGATGCAGCGGCGCGTTCAAGAAATTCAGAGCAAGATCAAACGGCAAGAGCTGACCGGCGCGATCGATCTGGCGCGGAAGTCGCTCGAGACGATGGGGCCGGATACGGACGTGACGCGGCTGCTGCAGGCGGCTGAGGTCGAGTCGCTGCAACGAAATAAAAAGCGCGATGAGGGGAACCGGTGCATCGACGAAGCGCGGACGCTTTTGGAGAAAGAGGATTTTACCGGCGCGAAGCAAGTGCTGGATCGCGCCATGGCCACGCGAATGTTGCAATCCGCGGATGCGCAGGCGCGAGAACTGCTTGCACAGATAGCCGCGAAGGCAGAAGCCCGGCACGCGGAAGAGCAAGCGAAAAAAACCGGAGCGCAAAAACAATCAAAACCGGGAACTCAGTCGCCTGTGGTGTCCTCTGGCGAAAAAAGGCCGGCTACCGTGTTCGATCCGAGCGGTCCTAGTTCAAATGCGTTTCCTCCTTCCAGTACGCCTCGCGTTCCCACGCCTACTGTCATGCAGTCGGCCACAAGCCTTGGGGGTGGACGCGTTCGTCCAGATACTTCCGTTCCCGTTCTGACGCCGCCGCCTTCGGCGCCGCAAGCGGCACCGTTGATTCAGACGCAGATTCGCGTGGAGGAAAGATCTCCGCAGATTCCGCATGCGGTGGTTGCGAAAAATGGCGGTTCGCGAGCACTGCTCGTGACTGTGCTTGTCCTGCTCGGGCTTGCCGTTGCCGGGGGCGGAATTTATGCAGGGCTGAGGTTTCTGCCCAAATTGCTGACGCCGAAACCATCGGCGGAAGATTTGGCGACCGAGGCCGAAGCGAAACAGCTTTGGAACGATCACAAATTGGATGACTCGCTTGCCGATTGGAAGAAACTTGCGGGCCATGCTGGGCCGTTGCACGTCGAAGCGCTCAAACAAGTCAGCGATATCGAAGCGCAGCAGGCCGCTGTGGAACAGCTCTACGCCGAGGGAATGAAACTCCTATACGAAGAGAAGAAATATCCCGAGGCGGCTGAAAAATTCAATGAAGTCATTCAGATGAACTCCTGGAAACTTGACGAAGCGCGCCATGAATTTGAAGTTGCCAGCAAAGGGCCGGGAGAGACTCCAGCGGAACCGCTCTGGCAAGCTCTCTTCGATGAGGGCAAACAGGCGTTTGACAAAAAGGATTACGCCGCCGCGCTGCAAGATCTCCAGCAAGTGGCGCACTCGAACGGCGTATCGAAAGATACCAACGCCCGAGCGGAAGGGCTCATCGTCGTGCTGCGAGACCGCGAAGAGCAGAAGAGAGCATTCAATCAGGGCATGCAACTGGAACGCGCGGGGAAAAAGCAGCAGGCGAAAGAACTGTTCGCGCGGGTGGAGCGGGCTTCCAATGGCGATTTGGATCTGGTGGCCTCGGCGAAAAATGAGATCGACCAGATTGGCGCGATTCCCGAACTGAAGCCGGACTATTCGGCAGCGATTGGGGAAGCTCGAGATTTGATCAACCAAGGGCGCTGGGACGACGCCAGCGCGAAATTGAGCGGCGTGCCGCCGACGCAGCCGGAGTACAACGATCTAAAGAGTCTGCTCGAAGCGGGACGCCGGGAAGATCAGTACTACGGCCAGATGAAAACAGCGTTTAGTGGGGCGCACGCGAACAATAATAAGGATGCGCTGGTCACGCTGCGGCTGTTTTTTGCGACCGAGGCGGGCAAAGGGGACAGACACAGTGACGACGCGCGCGGCATTGTCACGCAGATCGACACGGACGTGAAAGAAATTGACGCCAGCAAGACGCCAGGCGGAGGCGTTAACTCCGGAGGCGGCGACGCGGCCGCCATCAAGGATGTACTGAGGCGCTACGCGGCGGCTTATGACGCGGGCGACATGCAGACGCTGATCGCGGTCCGGCAATTCGATACGAAGGACCAGGGCAGGTTGCAGGACCTCCTCACGGGAGTGAAGGGCAAGGGGTATGTGCTGCAAAACTGTTCCGCTCCGCAGACGGGCAGAGTGACGGCGCGAGTGAGCTGCACCGGCGTTTTTACGAAGGCGACTGGAATGCAACCGCAGCCGATTACGTTTGAGCTGAGACGGATTAACGGGCAGTGGATCATTGTGGCCTCGAATTAGTCCGGCCTCGATATTCCAAGGTTAAAGCATGACGGCGCGCAGTGGCTGGCGACTTGGTACGAGCGCAATGCGCAATCCCTCTGGACGCGAGGCTGCGACTTAACCACTTTGTTGTCAGATACCTATCGTGTCGATCCCTTTTCCTGCGGGTAGGAGCCCAGGTGAAGCCACCCCCCGCCCGGGTGCTCTTCCGAAAGAGTGCGGAAAGGATTGACATTACAGGACTTAGCGGAACGTTCGTTGCGAAAGAGTGCGCAAGATTCTGATATTAAAGGAGTTAGTCTTTGCAACACTTCCAGATTAACGGGAAGAGTGCGCAAGTCGTTGGAAAATCTAGATGGTCAAGGAACAGGGCAAATAAAAAAAGCGGCCGTTGGGCTGCCGCGGACTATACCTAGAGCTTATTATACTATTGAGTAAAATATTATCAGGAGGAAAGTGCGAGACGCGGAGAGATTTTATTCGAGCCTGGCGAAGGATTTCATTCGGCGCGCAGCGCAACGATGGGGTCCACTTTTGCAGCGCGGCGTGCGTGGGGCAGGCCAGCCAACGGGGCGGAGATCGTGAAGAAAATTGTCCGTGATGCCCTTCGCGGGCATTCTCACACCACTCAAGAAAACATGCCAGAGTTTGGCGAGGCATTTGTCACAGGGGTCCAAACTTGGGGGTAGCAATACAAAGCTGGGGGGAAAGTGGCTTTTGAAATTTCCCCTTGAAACAGCCGGAATTTGAGCATGTACTTAGCCATGGAGCAAGCACAGCAGAAACGGTTTTGTTGCTTGACGCCGCGGGCGGCTTGTACGTGGATTGCGGCTTTTCTTGTTCTCTATGGACTTGGGCTGATCGTTTTACACCTGGGACGTCTGGAGCGATATCGTGTGACCGTGTTTTTTGCGGCAATGGGATTAGCGTGTTTTTTCAATTTTGCCCGGAACAGAACTTTGCACTGCTTCATCACCGGACCATTTTTCCTGCTAGTCGCTCTCGCGCTGGCACTGGAGTCTTATGGAAGGTGGAATTTTAACAGGGCAGTATTATGGCCGACCGTCCTGATTGTCGTGGGAATTGCATTTCTGCTGGAAAAACGCTTCGCCGGCGGTTCGACAGATGTCCGGTAACGCGCGATTTACCGAGACTTAGTTTTGCGTCTCAGGAACGTTGCGCCGGCTTTGCCGACGGCATCTGGAGCATGGCCTCGGCAGCTCCGGGCCGATAGCGACTTCGGAGCACACCACGAGAAGTTTTGAGCCGTGTTATTACCTGGTATTGAAGATAAACGTCCGGACGGCGAGCACTGACGAAGGAATGGGGAAATCGAAGAGAAGGTCCGAAGTAGGATCGGGCCTTCCGATTTTTCGACGAAGCAGGGACGACTACCTTGAGGAGGCGGCGACGACCATGGGTTTGCCGAGCTCAGGAACAACGCCGAGCTGGTGCATGAGGCCAAGGGCGTCCCAGTTGACGTAGCCCTCGAACATTTTGCCGTTCGTAAAACGGGCAATGCTTACACCGGTGATGTTGAATTGCTTGCCAGTGGGGGCAATGCCGTTGAGTTCGCCCTTATGTGTACCGCGGCAAGACCAACGAGCAACCACGGTTTCGCCTTCAGCAAGCATGTCCTCGACCGTGAAACGAATGTCCGGGAAGGCGTTTCGGTAAAGAGTCACTCTCTTCTTCTCACCCTCGGGGCCTCGCCCAAGATCGGGGGTTGAGCTGTCGTGATGGGTGTAAGCGGGTGCGATGAGCCCGTCTGTGACACCCATTTGGCCCTTGTTCCAAACTTCTTCGAACAAACGGCGGACGTTCGTTTTGTTTTGTTCAGACATGATGAATCTCCTTTTTTGAAAAGACGATCTACCTGCTCGCGTGTAGCGAGTGAGGAAGTGCCCTGAAACCGCTGGCGTCTCGGTGTGTAAACCTGTACGTCGAACAGGAGGTAGGGCCCCGCGCGAGAGAATAGAAAGAACCTGATAGGTTCTGCCCGATTGGCGCTCGATGCGGAGCTTGTCCCTTAAAGAAAGTGCGAATGGACTGAGAAGCGGGAGTTTCGCTTCAAACAGCGAAACCTCAAAATTATAGTGTTCCTCACGCAGGGGAGTGTCAAGGAGAATCGAAATCTTTCTTTGTGCAAATAGAGCGACAGCAGCTCATATCCGGGCGCTGCTGGTGACGTCAGCCGCAAAAGGGTTGGGAGAGAAACATGGATGGCGGTAGCTATCCAGCAGAAACCATTATTCCTTTGGTTAAAAGGCTGCTACAGCGCCGATTCTCAAAACCCGTCCGTTGCCATGCGTCATGCGGGCATAAGAAAACAACTGCTTTAAGCAAGCGGCGCGCACATCAAGGGCGAGCAAATCGAAGGACTTTCTGTCCAGTTCGTAGTTTACGTTCGGATCAGCTGCAGAATTGTGCGTTACGATCTCCGACCAGGCGGCGCGAGCGTCATTGGCGGCTTGTGCGCCATTTCGAAGAACGAACTCGTTAAGACACACGCCGGAGTTCCAAGCGTCCTTTTTACACCGTTCGAGTGTCGAATAGATGTAAACAGCATCCGCATTCGGGTTCAGGGATAGAAGAACATTTTTTGCATGTTCTTCGGTAAGCGGCGCCGCCCACCATAAGTGCAGCATTGGCTACCTCGTTGTTCAGTACCACTCCATCTTACTTCGTCCGTTCGCAGCTGTCTGTCACTAAAAGCACAAGATCGCGCAATCCGGGTTTCTGCGTCCAATCCGGCACGCGGCGAAGAAAGAGCGTAGAATAGGTGCAGGTCACCTCTTGAACTCTCAAACGCAAGGCACTCCAAGCAGGATTGTTGATTACCATTTGGATGAGCGCTTCGACTGGATTGCTGATCTGGAGTGCGGGCATCAGCAGCACGTCCGGCACAATCCGCCCTGGACGAATCGGCATTGGGTCACAACCCCCCAAGGGCGATATGAGCATCTCGGTCATGAATTGCAGTGTTTAGTCTGTCTGACCTCGGTCTCCTCGAGGGAGTCGCTCTAGATCAAGCAGGACTGAAAACCTATTGTTTGCCCTGAACCAATTGGCAAGAGTCAATTGCCGGCGCCAGAAAACCTAATTCAAAATTGACGAGTTACAGGAGATCTGCTCACTCAGGCTCCATTGCGAGTTGGCTGTTTTCGAAAAACATCCTCCGCAGGCGCATTGCCGTACGCGTTAGACAGACCTGGACTCGCGCAACCTCCACCCACCAAGTCCTCGCGGTTACTTCATGGGCCCAAGGGGTCGCAGGACGTTTAGATAGAGCGCCGCCGCAAGCGTTGTCGCGGGAACAAGCTTCCCGGGCAACGAGTCGACTCAATGCCAGATATTTGCACTCGTTCAGAGTGTCCCGTGAGCCGTAATCGGACAAGGTGGATGAGCACAGGGTTTTGACGCGGCACGTCGGCGCCTGCTGACCTGAGGGAGCGGGCGTGAAATCGCGGTCTACTGGCTCATTCTTGCGGGGCAGGCCAAGCCGGATAAGTAACCTTCCTGAAAGAAGGGGACGCCTTTTAGGTCGACATCGAAGCGGACTTCGACGGGTTGGTTATTGCTCATGATGGGCTGCCCGGTGGGGCCATGGAGCGGGCCTTGGATGACGTAGCCGCTGCCGGTGGGCTGCCACTTGTAGCCGCCGAAGAAATGGGCTACGGCCCAGAGGCCTGAGGCGCGCTGGAGCTCGAGGTCGCCGCCGCCGCTGTTGAGGCTGAGCGTGGCGCCTTGAACAATCGAGCCTGGCCAGATGAATTTTTTTGTGCCGCCGCTGCCGGTAATGGTCCACTCCTGGCCATCGAAGGCGAGCTTTTCGCTCTTGAAGCCACCGGCTTCGGGGAGATGGGCCGCGACGGAGTATTCGAAATGCGGGTCGGCGGCGTTGTTGGGATAGACGGCTTGCTGGATGGCGTTGAGTTCGTTGATGAAGTGGAGGTAGCGAGGGCCGACGGGAGTGGTGCTGCCGAGGGCGCGGACATACGTGGTGCCCTGCAAGGTGAGAGTGCTCTTTTCAGCGGTCAGATATTGCGAGAGCATGCCTTTGCCCGGTTGGAAGAATTCGTTGAATTCGGGCAGAGACATTTCGCGGCTGCTGTGGGCGTTGAAGGGATAGGCGGATTGCAGAGCTTTGTAGGGCTTGCAGAGGCTTTCGCCCGAGCCACCGCTGGACGCCCAGAGACGCAGCAAATCCTTGATGGGCTCTTCGAGGAGCGTGCCAACGGTTTGATCGACGTGGCCTTCTGTGTCATTGGGAAGGCCTTGCGCGATTTGTGCGGCAGCAAGGCTGGCTTGGCCGGCGGTTTGGAGACAAGAAGTTTTTGTGGCTGCTTTTTGATCCGGAGGGGCGCTGGCGGTTTGCTGGACGCATTGCTGGAGATTCAGCAAGCCCTTCATATAGGCGTCGTTGGAGGCTTGATCGTATTTTTTTTGGACGCCGCAGCCGGACGAGACTACCTGTTGCGGGGCCTGGAACGCGAGTTTGATCGCGGTGGAAGGCACATTCGTGTTATCCGAGACGTCGCAGACCAAGGCCAGGAGGGGAGAGAAATTGGCGGAGAGCTTCATGAGCTTTGTGGAGGCGTCGGAATCCGAGCCGTAGGGAAGAACTCTTGCAGAGATCAGGAAGCCGCGCCATTGCTTGATGTAATCCTTTTCATAGAGGGAGCGAAGATTCTGCATGAGATCGGCGGCGGAAAGATCGGTGCTGGTGGTGCTGCCGAGGACCCAGGGCTCGCCTTGTAGGAAGCGTTTTGAATTTTGGATGTCGGCGTCCATCACTTTCCAGCCGTCGGAAGTGAAGGCTGCGGAAACGTCCTGCGAGGCGCGCATGACGTCGAGGCTATCGGGATGTTGAGCGGCGAAGCGGTAGTCTTTGGCTTTTTGGCGGGCGTCGGCGAGCATGCTGAGGTAAATGCGCTGTGGGCCGGCGAGTTTATTGAGATAGGTGCGGACTTGGAGGACCAGGCTGGCGTCGTTTTCTTTTGAGAGAGGATTGTCGATGGTCAGCTCGGAACTGTAGAAAGCAAATTGTTGCGCGGCAAGGCTGGTGCGATCGGGATCGAGATCGCCGAGATCTTTTTTCCATTCCTGCAGGAGGAAATCCTGGAGGAACTCGCCGGAATTGCGCTGAAACTCGGTGGTGGTGAGCAGGTAGGATTTGAGGGCGTCGTAAGCGGAGCCCGAATCGGCGGAGGCTTGCGGATCGCCTTGGTAGCTGCGCAAATCGGCGAGGAGATTGCGTTTGGTGTGTTGGAAGAGGACTTGATCGAAGGAGTGGAAATAGATCGCGCGGGCGTCGTCGAAGATGGAACCGCCAGCGTAGAGGCCCCAGCGGAGATGTAGAGGGGCGCCATTTTGGTCATAGGCGCGAAGCTCGACGAGAGTCTGGCGGAGAGCATCCAGGCGGTGCAAGGAATCGAGTGTCGGAGGTTGCGAGCCGGGGCTTTGGACAAGGGCTAGATCCTGGCCGGCGCTTTGAATGTTGGAGACGAGGCGCTGGTTTCCGGCGAATGAAATTATCGTGAAGATGATCCAGAGCGCGGCCAGTGCGGCGATGGAGGCGAAGAGAATGCGGCGGCCGAAATCGCCACGTGTGCTTTTGCCGCTGGCTCCGAGAGCGGCGCGGTCTTGCAAGAGAACGTGGCTGAAAACGTGACTCAGGAAAACGCGCTGGACGGCCTTGCGGGATTCGCTGGCGCCTTCGAGCGACGTGCCGGAGGCCCAAGAAGCTTTGGCGGACTGATCCTGCGCGTTGAGCAAACTTGTGGCGGCGGGATTGAAGCCGCCGGGGGCGCGCTGGAGGGCGGTGCGAGAGCCGAGCATAGTCTGGCCGGAGTTTCCGGAGGCGGTGATGATGCGCTGGCCGACGAAATAAAAGCCGCGGAGGAAGGGACCGGTGCGGAGATGGCCGGGACGGCATAAGTCCACGAGAAACTGGACCAGGGGCTTGCTGAGTTTTCCAAACTCGCGAGGGAATTCGTAGACGCCGGCTTGGCGGTCGCCGTTGCGCTCGCGGCTCAGCAGGCCAGGGCGGCATTCGGCGAGAGTGAAAAAAATGGCTTGAAAGGCGGCGGTTAGGCGGCGAGTTTCCTGTTCGGCGTAGACGCCGGAACTTGTAGTGCCAGCGAGCGGGAGAGTTGAACCGAGGACTTGCGAGGTTTCTTCGTTGCTGAATGTGCCGGCGAACTCTTCGAAATAGGGGATGCGATCGGAGCGGTTGAATAGAACGTAGACGGGTAGGCTGACTCCCATGTGATAAGAAAGCTCTTCGAGGCGGGTGCGAAGTTTTCGAGCTTGCGCGACGATTTTGTCGAGGGCGGCTTCGCGGATGAGTTTTTCGCAGTCGACGCAGACGACGGCGGCGCGGGGGGCCATTCTTGCGCCACCGAAGATAGAGCTGAGACTGCTGGGTACGAAATGCTTGGTGAGGCGGACCCAGGAGCCCGAATCGTCTGCCAGCGGACCGCCGGCTTCGACGAAAACCGTTTTGCGCGCGAACCAGAGATTGGCTACGCGCGTTGGGACGATGGTGCTTTCCTGGTAGACCTGGCCGGCCAGGAGCTCGGCATCCAGGCCGCTTTGGTCCATCGCGCTGGTTTTGCCGGCCCCGGTTTCTCCTAAAAGAAAGACGACGGGGAGCGAAGAGAGCTTCGCGCCTGCAGCCAGGCGTGCGGCCGCGACCTTGCTTGCAGCTTCTTTGATCAGAATGTCCACGTCCTGAGCGGCTCCAGCGGAAGCGGCAACAAAAGCGCCCGCAGAGCCGACAGCGGAAGGCACGGCAGGGACGTGGATGTCTTCAGCGACGGGCAGGGACGGACGCGAGGAGCGAGCCCAGAGAAGCAAACCAATGATGGCGATGACACCGAGCAAGAGAATGCCTGCGCGGAGTACGAGAGCGTTGGTGCCGACGACATGAAAAATCGGGCTGGCAAACCACGTCAGCATCAAGACCACGATGGCGGCCGCTCCAGCTGCGAGATATTCCCATTGAAATCGCATCTCCACTCCCTATGGGTGGTTTAGAGGTGCCATTGCATGAATGCTAGAAACGGCTGAAAGCATGCGCATTTTGAATACTACAAAAAAAAGAATCCCGAGAATTACGCAACCCAGCGCGGCATAGGCCAGACGAGAGACCCAGGGATCGCGCTTTGCGAGAACGACGCCGCCTTCGGGAACGGCCCAGGCCGGAGAAAGGCCGACAAGAGGTCCACGGATGCGGCGGATTTTTTCCAGGGCGGAATCGATGATCGGACGAGTGGCTTCGGGACCTGAGAGGCCGTAGCGGCCTTTGTAGCCCATTAAGAGGCACAGCGCATAGACTTCGAGGACGTCGGCAACGTCGTGCGAATCTTGGCGCGAGAGCAACTTTTCGAGATTGTCGAAAAAGGTTTCTCCGGCGACGTGATGGCCGAACATCTCTTCTTGAAGAGGCATGCTTTGCCAGGAGCTGAATACGGGATTATTGGAATTCAGGATGGACTCGTCGAGAAAAGCGACTACGGCTAGAGTGGCCGTGCGAATATCGTCGGGAGCGTACGCTTTTTTGACGGCGTCCTTTTCGGCAGAGCGCAGACCAGCCTGGATGTTTGTGCGGAAAGCATTGGCGTCGGCAACGGCTTGGCGGTTCTGGCGCACGCGCACGATGACTGTCACAATCTGCTGATAGATGTAGGCAAGATTTTCGGTGCGGCGTTTCGTGGACGTTTCGCGGGGCTGCAGGCTGGTGGCCCCAAACATCGTGGCTCCCACGGTTTCCTCCTAGGACTCCAAAACGACAAGCAGCTCGATTTCCGCGCCGGGAATGTCGTCGGGAACGTAGACGCCGACTTTGCGAGTTTGGACGACATGTTCCCAGCAACTGCCAGTGCGGCTGATCCCGAAATACTGAAATTCGACTTTGGGGGCGATGGCGGAGGGCGGGATCGGCAGGTGGACCAGCCCCAACCCGGGCAGCGCGGTTTTGACGAGTTCGGGCAGCAAGCCCTGCGAGCAGATTTTGATGAGGCGCGGAGTCTTGGAGATGATCTCGGCTTCACCCGTCTCGGCGCGGACGGCTAAAACCCAGCGCGCCCGATCGAGGCAGCGCTGATCGAGGACGTCGCCGTTGAGGAAATTGCGGCCCGCCAAGACAAGCGGAATCTGCACACAATTTGATGGCACGACGAGTTCGAGATGCGCGCGGATATGCTGATTCAGCGGGCCGAAACATTTCTCGAGATCGTCGTGATTGTACGCGGGGAGCGTTTCGGGATGAGAATCCAGCCCAAAGGTACAGAGAGCCCCCGCGAGGCGCGACATCTCAACATAGAGCTGTTCGGGATGGCCGCGTTCCGAGACACTGAGGTGGCGTAGGACCGAGAGGCTTTCGTTGACGGTGTGCACGAACCAGAAACTTGCGATTTCTTCGGAAGAGTAACCTGCGCGGCCCTGCGCGGTGGCGCGGCGGGCGCGGGAGAGGGAGGCGCTTTTTTCGTCGAGAATATCGACTAGAGTTTTGGCGATGACCAGCAGACGATCGCTTGCGCTGATTTGCAGGCACGGCGGAATGAATGCGGGATCGAAGATGAAGCGGCCGGAGCCGTCGCGGAGAACGCGTGCGACCGGCAGAGTGACCAGTCCCTGATTGTCCTGGGTTTCCAGCGCAAAGCGAATGTTCTTGCGTCCAATTTCAATTTGTTTTTCGTCGCGGCCCGTGTTGTCATCGGGCAAAGTGCGCATTTCGGCGCGAAAACGGACTTCGATTTGGGCGGGTTCGGAATCGAGGACGCAGTTGGGACCGTCGGGCCGTCTTTCTGGAACCGCGAGAAACACGAGAAGGGATTCACGTGTGGGGGAGAAAAGATCGTTGATGTTCAGAACGGGCGGGAGGGCATCAGCGTCGGGCATTTGAAACGCCAAGCCGTCTGGAAACAGCCCGCGCGCATGGACTAGCGAGAGCAGGCCATTCTTAAGGGCGTCTGGATCCAGCTTGCAACTGACTACGCCGTAAGGGGCGAACCACAGGCTCGAAGTGGAAAAATGAACGAGGTCCTCAAAGGATTGGGATTGCACCTGGAAGTGATGGGGACCCAGGTACATCCCCTCGTGCCAGACCACCTTGGAAAGATGCTTCATTGTTCAGTAGGTCTTGCCGGATAAGTGCCGGCGTGCTGCCTCGCACCAGCTCGAACCGGCTCTCCTATGGCGAAGAGCAACAAACCTTCGATCGTCGTTCGCCCGGCCCGGCATTGTAAGGCACGAGATGGGCGCCGGGTGCGGTTCGTGATCGATATTAAACCGGAAGAAAGACCCGGAAAGCCTCGAAAGGCTTGAATCGTGCCTAACTATGGCGTTTGCGTGGAAGGATGTCAAGACATTCACCCTGCTGGGGTTGGCATCTGATATTATGCCCGCGCTGTTCGCGAGAGATGCGCATGTTTGAATTACAAATGGGGACACCGGAGCAGTTTGCAGCGCTCCGCGAGCATTTTCTGAGGACTGGTTTTGCCGAGGAAGCGATTCGCAAGAGGCTCGATATCCCCCCCGGGAGAGAGTTGGACCTTGCAGGACTCTCCTGTCGTCCTCCTCTGAAACCCAAAGTTGGAGATGCGTTGGATGCGCTCATTTACCTATTGGTCTTGGGAGAATCCCTACCTACCGCCGAAGCAGTGGCACTTTTGCCGTCCGATGTTTGGGAGGCTCTCAACTACACGCGGCTAGTAGCGCCTGACGCGGCGAATGCAGATCGCTGCGTTGCAAGCGTTGCGCTTTATCCGATACGAGATTTGTTCATCGCTTCGGATCGCTGGTCCAATCCAGACCATTCTCCACGGCAGATGTTTTCTGACATCGTGTATCCGGCACTGACGAAGTCCGCGAAGCAGTTCATTAATTACACCTCGTTTGAACCTTGCGAGGATTTTCTGGAACTGTGCGCGGGAACCGCACCGGCCGCATTGCTTGCGGCGCGGACAGCCAAAAATGTGTGGGCCACGGATATTGCGGAGCGCTCGCTGGACTTCGCAAAATTCAATGCCGCGCTTAACGGGATCGAGAATGTGACGTTTGCTCTGGGCGATCTGTTTGAGGCGGTGGAAGGGCGTGTGTTTGATCGGATCGCCGCCCATCCTCCCTATGTGCCGGTACTCAAGCCGGCGGAGATTTTCTATGGAGGCGGCGAAGTCGGCGAGGAAATTACCAAGCGGATCATCTCCGAGCTTCCCGCCCGGCTAAAACCCGATGGGCGCTTCTATTGCCGAACGCTGGGAACAGAGCGACCCGGCCAGAGCTTTGAAAAACGTATCCGGGACTGGCTGGGGGAGAAACACGCGGAGTTCGACGTAGGCTTGTTTATCCTCCAGAATTTGGAGCCGCGCCAGTTTGCTCTTGAGGAAACGTTGAACAGAAATGGCGGCCGAGAAGAGTTCGCGCAGTGGGAGAGGCTGTTTACCAGGAACGCCGTGTGCGAACTCGTGATCGGGGTGATCGTCATTCAGCGGGTGGCGAAGCTGCGGCCCGCCTTTACCATTCGCCGGACCATCCGTAACCTTACTTCCTCAGCTGCATTGGAATGGGCCATGCGATGGGAAGCGGAGATGCAACTGCCCGGCGCTGTGCAGCAGCTTTTGGAGGCGAAGCCTTCAGCGCCACCGGGCATCGAGATTATTGTGCGCCACGCAGTTCGCGATGGTGAAATCGCGCCGGTGGACTTTACTCTCTCGATCGAGCTGCCGTTTGCGACGGATTGCAGAGTGCAGCCGTGGATGGCGGCCTTGCTTCCGCGATGCGATGGCAAAAGTACTGTCGCCGAATTATTCGAAATGGCCAAGCAGAATGAGTGGATCGTTGCCGATACACCTGCGGACGAATTTTGCCGGCTGCTGGCAACTCTTATCAGCGGTGGATTTCTTCAAACGGAAGAATTCAGATTGCCTGCGGCAGCAGGATGAGTAATTCGAGTTGCGGCTCGGGAATATCGCTGGGCACAAAAGCGGCCAGGCTGCGGCCTTTCGCTACCGTTTCCCACGCCATGCCGGCCTGATTCAAGCTGAAATATTGATAATTGAGCTTCACGGGAATAGACGCAGGTGGGCGGACGGCGTGCGTGAGGTGCATGCCGGGCAACGCCTGGCGTACGAGCTGTTCGATTTGCGCGGCCGAGCAAACCTTAATCAGTTGAGGGGCTCTCTTGATCAAGTCCGCTTGATTCATCGTTGAGCTGACCGCCAGAAAGAACTTTGTGCCCGTCAAATAGCGGTCATCCTCAATGTTAGTGGAATAGATCGAGGGCTTCACGAGTTTCAAGGGCAGAGCGACGAAGTTGCTGGGGACTACGGTCTCCAGAAGTTCGCGCAGCTTTTCATCCAAATCGGTGAAGCAGGCCGTCAAATTATCGTGGTCGTAGAGAGGCAAATCTCTGGGCTGGATCTTTAGGGAAAAGGTGCTGAGCGCTCCCGCGAGCGAGGTGAGCAAGCGGAAGAGTACGTCGGGGTGGCCGTGGCGTACGTCGTGGATGTGGCGAAGAGCAGGGAAGTGTCCATTCACAGTGTAGAGCAACCAGAAGCTGGCGATGTCCGCTGCGGAGAAATCCGCGAGTCCAGCGCTGCGCTGGCGCCGGCCTCCCGCAAGAATGCTGCTTTTGGCCGCAAGAATTTCCATGAGGCGGCGCGCGATACCCATCAGGTAGTCGCTTGCGGCGATATCGAGCAAAGGGGGAACGTACTGGGGGTCGAGACGGAAGGTTCCTGCGGAAGTACGTTGAACCCGAGCGATTTGGAGAGAATTACTGCCTTCGCGAGATTCACCTTCGGCCAGAAATCGCAAATTCTTTCTCGCGATTTGCACCGGTTTCTCGGTCAGCCCGGAATTCTCATCTTTTAAATTGACAATTTCCGAGAGATAGCGCACGTCGGCGTTTTTCTGCGCGATAGAAACGTTCAGACCGTGCGGGCGGTACTCAGGAATCGCCAGAAAAATATCCAGGGAAGTCTGTTCGGGTTCAAAAAAGAGGCCGATGGGTCTGGGAGCGGGAGCAGCGTCCGACTCCGGAATTTCAAAGGGCAGACCATCCGCAAATAACCCGGTGGCGCGCGTAAGCGCGAAGGTGCCCTCGCTCAAGGCTTCCTGATTGATCTGCAAATCGAGAAATCCCCAGGGCCGGAAGTTCAGCCCTTCCAGGCGAAACTGCACGCAACTCTCGACATAGCGGTCGCGAGTCTGAAGGTGCTGCGGCGTGAGGAAGGTGCCTTTTGACCAGATGACAGGTTGAAGCTGGCGCATGGCTTGCGGCTAAAGCTAGCAGGAGCGGTGCGTGTAAGTCAAAAGAGATTCAAAAGGGATGTTCGGCTGCAACTGGAGCCAGGCAAGTCGTGACACCGCGCAGTTTTTATAGAGCGGCCAGAGGCCGATCCTTCCAGGGCCGATTGGCCCCTTTAATTTCTTCAGTGGGGTTTGCAAACACGATTTGCTGTCGATCAAAACCTTCCTCGGCATCCGGTCCAAGAGTGAGTTTGGGGAGGCTGCGCCGGAGAGGGAGCGGCCTCCTAAGCGTGGTTTCGAGCGCGCTATTTGCGTTCCTATGATCGGACACGGCTCTCGATTGCCTTAATTCGTTTTCTTTCTGGAAGTTACCTGTTCACCTAGAGTCCTTTCATAGTTCAGCGCCGGTGCATTGTCTTGTTTAGGGAATTGGGAGACAGTGCGAAGCATGTTGAGGTCGTGGACAGAGAGTGCTGAGCGTCAGAAAGGAAAGGGCTGGTTGGGAACCGTGCTGAATCGACCCGGAATGAAATTAGCCAAGTCACGAGTACTTGCGTCATCCGCCAGCCGTCTGGGGCAACGATTAGTCTGGTCTGTCCTCTCGGGGGGTTCTACTGCGCACAGCTAACAGAAGTGAGTCGCAAAGAAATCACGATTCTCGATTTGAGAAAGGATTGACTGGCGGCGCACTGGTTCTAGGACTTTAGAACTAATTGACGGGCAGCGAGAATCGTGATAAACCGTGCCGATGCAATGAGGTGTCCCGCCTCGTAGAAACGCTTTTCGTTCTCAAATCACTACCCGCACTGAGAGGGAGACTTAAGGGGAACACATGGCAAAAGAAAGCGTCCATAAGAAGCTTGAGAGGGTTCGTCCGCCTCGAGTGCATGTCACGTATGATGTCGAGGTTGGCGACGCCATCGAAGTAAAAGAGCTGCCGTTTGTGATGGGTGTTTTGGCCGACCTGAGTGGTCAGCCGACGGAAGCGCTTCCGAAATTGAAGGACCGCCGGTTCGTTGAGATCACCCCCGACAATTTTGATGGGGTGCTGGAGAGTTTCAAGCCGCACCTCTCCCTTGAGGTGGACAACAAGCTGAGCGACGAGGCCGACGCTGGAAAGCTCCGAGTGGACCTTGATTTCAAGAGTCTGGATGATTTTGACCCTGCCAACGTTGCAAAGAACGTGAAGCCGCTAAAGGAACTTCTTGATCTGCGCCAGAAGCTCGGGGATTTGCGCGGGGCGCTGCAAGGCAACGATAAGTTGGATGATCTTTTGATGGAAGCAGTCGGCAACACGCAAAAAGCCGAGCAATTAAAGAAAGAGCTCGGCAAGGAAAAGCCCAAGGGAGGCTCCGATGAGTAAGCCGGAGAAAGCGGCTGCCCAGTCGGCGGAAGCCAAGACGACGGAATCGAGCCTGCTGGATCAGATCGTCGATCAAGGGCGCTTTGGAAAAGAGCAGGTCGCTCGCGAGCGCGGCAGGGATATGGTCAAAGAGTTCGTCGCGCAGGTTCTCGAAGGAGAGATGAAGCTCTCGCGCGACGCCGACGCCACTATCAATTCACGTGTGGCCCAAATTGACCATTTGATTTCGCTGCAATTGAACGAAATCCTGCACCATCCCGCTTTTCAAAAGCTGGAAGGCAGCTGGCGCGGCATCAAGTACATGATGGATCAGAGCGAAACGAGCTCGATGCTGAAGATACGAGTGCTCAACGTCAGCAAAAAGGAATTGCTGCGCGACCTGCAGCGCGCTCCTGAATTCGATCAGAGCGTGATGTTCAAGAAAGTGTATGAAGACGAATTCGGGATCTTCGGCGGCGAGCCGTTCGGCGCGCTGATAGGCGACTACGAATTCAGCAAGCATCCCGAGGACATCGAACTACTTGAAAAGGTTTCGCAAGTGGCGGCGGGAGCGCATGCTCCGTTTCTCACTGCCGCCGCTCCGGAGCTTTTGAATCTGGACAGTTTCTCGCAACTGGGCGACCCGCGTGACATTGGAAAAATTTTCGACAGCACGGAATTCGCGAAGTGGAAATCGTTCCGTGCCAGCGAAGATTCGCGCTATGTCGGTTTGACTATGCCGCGGGTGCTTATGCGGCTTCCTTACGGAAAAGATACGAAACCCGTCGACGACTTCAATTATGAGGAAGGCGTGGATGGAACCGATCATTCCAAATATTTGTGGGGAAATGCCGCCTACGCACTTGGTGCGCGCCTCACGACAGCGTTCGCTCAGTACGGCTGGTGCGCTTCGATTCGTGGCGTTGAAGGAGGAGGCTTGGTTGAAGGGCTGCCGACGCACACGTTCCGCACGGATGAAGGAGACGTTGCCTTGAAATGCCCGACCGAGGTGGCCATCACCGACCGCCGCGAAAAGGAACTCGCCGACCAGGGCCTGATTCCGCTGGTGCATTGCAAGGGCACGGATTATGCGGCGTTCTTTAGCGTGCAGTCCGCGAATAAGCCGAAGAAGTTTGACAAGGCCGCCGCCAACGCAAATGCCCGGCTATCCGCCCAGCTTCCCTATATCCTGGCGGTTTCTAGGTTCGCCCACTACATGAAATCCATCATGCGAGACAAAATCGGTGGTTTCATGAGCCGCGGGCAGTGCCAGACGTTTCTCACTCAGTGGATCATGCAATACGTCACCGATGACGATCAGGCGAGTGCCGCCACCAAGGCGAAGTTCCCGCTTCGCGAGGCCAAAATCGAAGTCAGTGAGATTCCGGGCAAGCCCGGGGCGTACCGCGCCATCGCTTTCCTTAGGCCCCACTTCCAGTTGGATGAGCTAACTGTTTCGCTCAGGCTGGTGGCGGAACTGCCTGCGCCGGCAAAGTAATTGCCGCTCTGGCGTTTCTTGGGCTGCCAGGGAGGGACCTGCGGTATCCCGCTGGGGAAGTCAGATTGGGAAGCTGGCGGTAACAGGATTTTCTGTAGAATTCGAATACTAGGAGGATAAAAGAATGCCTGCACCTGCATACGAAGCCAAGATGGCGCCGATGACCAGCCACTCAGATTTTTTCTTGAAACTCGGCGACATCAAGGGAGAATCACTGGACGACAAACACAAGGGCGAAATCGACCTCATGACCTTCCGATTTAACGTCCGGCAGCCCGGCGGATCAGCTGTTGTTGGCGCCGGTGGCGGAGTCGGCAAAGCCCAGTTTGGTGAATTTGAATTCACCAAGCGTATTGACTCTGCTTCCGCCAAGTTGATGCTGGCTTGTGCGAGCGGCCAGCATTTTCCTGAAGTTACGCTGACCTGCCGAAGAGCGGGCGGGACCCAGGCGGACTTCTTGAAGATCAAGCTTGAGAACGTGATAGTTTCCGGATACGAGTCCATCGGAGGAGACGCCAGTTTCAAGGATACTCTTCCTCTGGACACGTTCCACCTCAACTTCGCCAAGATCACCTACAACTATATGGCCCAGAACTCCGATGGCACGCAAGGGGCCAACACCCAGACCGGCTGGGATCTGCAGAAGAACGTCAAAATATAAATTGTTTACTTCGCCTCTTCTGGCTGGGTCTCTTCGCGCGAAGGCGCCCAGCCGGAGGGCGTTTGACCGTCCGCGTGGTCGTCTTGCGCAACCGCGGCGTTGAATCCGGGGTGTCATGTCAGTTCAACAATTATTTCAGGCGGGACGGCTCGATGACGCCATTCAGGCATTGAACGCAGAGGTCCGCGACAATCCCACCGACGCCAAGCGGCGCACTTTTCTTTTTGAATTGCTGTGTTTTTCCGGTGATTTTGCGCGCGCGGAAAAGCAGCTCGATATTCTAGGAAGCGAAGGGCGCAACGCGGAAATGGGCGCGCTTCTTTATCATGCCGCGCTTCACGCCGAGCGCACGCGGCACGAGCTCTTCAGCAAGAAGCAATATCCGATTCCGAAAAATGCGGCCGGCTTGGGACAGTTATCGGTCACCATTAATGGCAAGCCGTTTCACTCTTTGTCTGATGGCGACCCGCGCATCGGCTCGAATCTTGAGGTGTTCGCCGCGGGCAGTTATATGTGGATTCCATTTGCGCTACTCACTTCCATCGAAATTGCTCCTCCGAAACGCCTCCGCGAACTCTTGTGGCTGCCCGCAAAGGTGCGTACTTCGGATAAGTACGAAGACCGCGAACTTGGGGAAGTGCTGCTTCCTGTACTGACTCCTTTTGCTGGCCAGCACGCGGACCCTGCGGTCCGGCTCGGCCGCGCAACGGTCTGGGAAGAAACGGATGACGCGGAAACCGTTCCCGTGGGCCAAAAAATTCTGCTTGCTGACGACGAGGAATGGCCGATTCTGGAGCTGCGCAACATCCAAATCGCAATCGCCCAGACAGCCTCTTGACGGCCATGCCGCTACCCGAAGGTCTCCTAAATCCCATCCCCGGTGACAATCCGAGCGGGAAATCCTTGCGCTACGACCCTGTCTTCGACAAAATCCGCGAAGCGCGCCGCGAGGAAGACGTGCTTCCCCAGGGCGAGTGGTCTCGCGAAGTTAAGAAGGCCGATTTTCCTCTTGTCATTAAGCTGACCGTCGAAGCACTGTCCACCAAAAGCAAGGATTTGCAGTTGGCCGCTTGGCTGACCGAAGCGGTCATGTTTCGCGATCACATAGGCGGCCTTCGCGAGGGGCTCGACCTTCTGCGCGCGTTTATGGAGACGTTCTGGGACACCCTCTACCCGGAAATCGATGACGGAGATTTGGAGTTTCGCGCCGGACCCCTCGAATGGCTCGGCTCCAAATTGGATGGGGCAGTGCGGCGGCTCCCGCTGACCAAGAGCAAGCTCGATTGTTTCAAATTTCAGGAATCTCGCCGTGTCGGTTATGAGGCGGATTCTACAGCGAGCGAAGAGAAAGCTGCGGCGAGGGCGGCCGCCATTGCCGAAAAGAAATGTACGGCGGAAGGATTTGATGAGGCGGTACGCGCTACCGGCGATGTGTACTACGAAAAGCTGTCCGCCAATCTCACTGCCGCGCTCGAGTCATTACAGTCCCTCGAAGCGCTGAGCGACGAGAAGTTCGGCCGAGAGGCCCCCAGCTTTGCAAACCTCCGAGCAGCCCTGGAAGAGTTGCAGGACATCGTGAAGCAGTACCATCAGCCTGCGGCGGATGTGGTGGAAACAGAAGGCGGAGGCGAATCGGAAACCGGGGAAGTTGCAGACGATCCTGGAGCGGCCGCTTCTGGCTCGAGCGCTCCTGCTGGAAAGAAGCGTTCAGGATCCGTCGCTGCCGAACCCGCCGATCGTGATGATGCCATGCAGCGCTTGACGATAGTGGCCCACTTTTTGCGCCACGAGAGCCCCGTAAATCCTGTTCCGTACCTCTTGCTTCGAGCGATGCGCTGGGGCGAGCTTCGCGCGGCGGGCGCCACACTCAACCCGGCGTTGCTTGAGGCACCGCCCACGGAAAAGCGCACGCTCATCAAGAAGATGTCCATGGAAGGAGATTGGGCGGGAGTTTTGGATAACGCGGAACTAGCCATGAGCTTGCCCTGCGGAAGAGGCTGGGTCGATCTGCAGCGCTACGCCGTTCGCGCGTGCGAGGCTCTCGGCTCCGAATACGAGCCCGTGGCCGGTGGGATTCGCTCGGAGTTGAAAATACTGCTTGCCGATTATCCTGATCTGCTCAACTCCTCGCTCATGGACGATACCCCAGCTGCAAACGCCGAAACGCTTACGTGGCTCAGAGAGAGCATCTTACCGCCGTCTCCGCCAGCTCCCGCCGAGCCGGAGTTTGTCCCCGTGGCTATGTCACCGGGTTCTCCATCTGAAAATTCCAGCGGAGAGAAAGCTCCTGACGTCGTCGAGCTGGCCATGAAGGCTGCGCGCGCAGGAAAAGTGCAGGAAGCCATCGGCATTTTGACGCGCGAAATTGGCAACGAACGCACGGGGCGCGGCCGATTTCAACGGCACATTCAGCTCGCCAACGTTTGTCTGGCGACCAAGCACGAAGCCATCGCTTACCCTATTCTCGTCGAATTGGCGGAAGAGATCGAACGCCGCAAACTCGAAGAATGGGAAGAACCTTCCGTCGTGGCGCAGCCTCTCGCGCTGCTTTATCGATGCGCGGAAAAACTGGGCCGCGACGACGCGGAAAAAGAAAAGATTTATCAAAAGCTTTGCCGCCTGGATCCGGGGCAAGCACTTTCGCTGAGGTAATCGATGCCTGATTTCGACGCCAACGCGCCTCTTCGACTGCCGCTCCTGGACCGGCTCTTGGACGACGAGCCCAAGATCAAGTCCGAAGCGCCCCTGACGCGGAGCGCTTCGCTTGCCAGATTGAAAATCGCTGTCCGGCGCGACCTCGAGGCTCTTCTGAACACGCGCCGCACTCCCGATATCCTGCCTGAAGGCTCCGTCGAAATCCTTCGTTCCGTTTATTATTACGGGCTTCCGGATATTACTTCCATGCCCGCTAATTTTCTCTATGAACAAAATAAGCTGCTTCAATCGATTGAGACGGCCGTTAAGACGTATGAGCCCCGGCTTGATGGCGTTCGTGTTTCGCTGGTTCCCGTCGCGGGCATGTCTCGCATGCTGCGTTTCGTGATTGATGGCATGCTGCGCATTGATCCGCTACCCGAGCACGTCGTCTATGACGCGTCGATCGAATTAACCAGCCTCGAGGTTTCCATTTCCGGAGAAGACCGTGCGTGACGAGTTGCTCGAATACTACGAGCGCGAATTAACCTATCTCCGCCAGCTAGGCGCGGAGTTCTCCGAAAAATACCCTAAGGTGGCTTCGCGCCTGCTGATCGATCCCAACCGCTGTGAGGATCCTCACGTCGAGCGCCTCATCGAGTCCTTCGCCTTCCTGGCTGCTCGCGTTCATCTCAAGATCGACGATGAATTCCCCGAAATCACCGAAGCCTTGCTCAGCGTCCTTTATCCCCATTACATTCGCCCGATTCCGTCTTCCACCATCGTGCAATTTCATCTCGACCCCGAGCAGGGGAAACTCAGCACAGGCCTCCCCATTCCGCGCGGATCGATGCTTTATTCGCAGCCCGTCGATGGCTATCCCTGCAAATTCAAGACCTGCTACGACACCACTCTCTGGCCATTGAAAATCGCGGCTGCCCAGTGGGTAACTCCCGATCGCCTGCGTCCCGCTGTCAAATCCCAGGACGCTGTTGCCGCACTGCGTATCGAGCTCGAATGTTTTCCAGACGTCACTTTCGATAAACTCGAATTGACCGCCCTTCGATTCTATCTCAACGGCGAGAGCAGCCTCATTCACACGCTCTACGAACTGCTCTGCAACAACTGCACGCAAGTCTTGTTGCGCGACCGCGCCCCGAATACCCGCAAGCATCCCATCTCTCTGCCGTCCAGTATTCTCCAGCCCGCCGGCTTCACCGATGCCGAAGCGCTTTTGCCGTATCCTCGCCGGTCTTTTTCAGGCTATCGGGTTTTGCAGGAATATTTTCATTTCCCCGAAAAGTTCTTTTTTCTCGATCTGAACGGTCTCGAAAATCTGCGCACCTCCGGTTTCGGTCCGCGTATCGAGGTCGTCCTCTTAATTTCGCGCTTCGAACGCCCCGAGCGCCAGCAGACCCTTGAGCTCAGCGTTTCCGAAGAAACCCTGCGCCTCGGTTGCTCGCCTGCCGTCAATCTTTTTCCCCATACCGCGGAGCCTATTCGCCTCGATCAGACGCATACCGAGTACCTCATCACGCCTGATGTTCGCCGCCGGCGCGCGATGGAAATTTTCTCGATCGAGGAAGTGATTTCCCCCGATCCTGAAACCCACGAAGTGTTGAAATTCGAGCCTTTCTATCGTTTTCGGCACACCACTTCACGCCACCGCGAACGGCCGAAAGGTTTCTGGCATTCGCGGCGGCAAGCTTCCACGCGGCGCGACGACGAGGGCACCGAGGTTTACATTTCGTTCCTGGATCTCAGCGGCCGCCCGCTGCATCCCGAAACCGATACCGCTACGATTCATTGCATCTGTTCGAATCGTGATTTGCCTCATCGTCTCCCGATGGGCAACGAACGCGGCGATTTCGAGCTCGAAGGCATCTCCTCCATCAAACGCATCGTCGCCTTGCGCAAACCTTCGGCATCCGTACGGCCGCCTACCGGCAAAGGCATGCTCTGGCGTCTCATCTCTCATCTTTCCCTCAACTATCTTTCCATCGTCGAGGAAGGGAAGGATTCGCTCCAGGAAATTCTTCGCCTATATACGTTTGGAGAATCCGGTTACAACGAGCGCCAAGTCGCCGGATTGATGCATTTGTCCAGCACGCGCCATTTTGCGCGCGTCATCTCGGAAAATGGCATCGGCTTTGTCCGCGGCCACCGCGTCGAGATGGAATTCGATGAGGAACAGTTCGTTGGCGGCGGCGTCTATCTTTTCGCCAGCGTTCTTGAATACTTTCTGGGCCATTATGCTTCGCTGAACAGCTTCAGCCAGCTTGCCGTGCGCACCCAGCAAAGAAAGGAGGTTCTCCGTCAATGGCCACCGAGGGCGGGGGAAGTAATTCTCCTGTAGATTTATCGGAAGTCGAAGAGTTGCTACGCAGCGAGCCCTATCGCTTCGAATTTTTCCAGGCGATTCGATTGCTCGAACGCCTTGCGCCGGATCGCAAGCCCCTCGGCCGCTTTACCAATCCTTCCGAGGAAGTCGCGCGCCTCGGCGCATTTCCTTCGCTCTCTTTTCCTGCCAGCGAAATTCAGTCCATTGATTGGCCCCAGGGTAAGCCTCCTTCCATCGCCGTGAATTTCATGGGAGCAACCGGCCCTCAGGGGCCGCTGCCGCATTTCTACACGACTCTCATCCTTGCGCGGCTCCGCTCCGGCGACAAAACGCTGCGCGATTTTCTCGACCTTTTTCATCACCGCATGCTCTCGTTCTTCTATCAGGCTTGGGAGAAATACCGTTTTGCAGTTTCGTACGAACGCGGTGAACGCGATCGCTTCTCCCATCATCTGCTCGATTTGATCGGCCTGGGCACCGCCGGTTTGCAAGAGCGCCTGTCCGTTCCCGATGACGCATTTCTCTTTTTCGCTGGAATCCTCGGTCAGCGCCCCCATTCCGCGCACGCTCTCGAGCTTCTCCTGAACGATTATTTCGAGGTTCCCGTTCAAGTCATTCAACTCGTCGGCGGCTGGTTCCGACTGGACGATTCGACCGAATGCTGCATTGGCGAACGTTCCACTCCTTCCGAACAATTGGGTTTGGGAGCTGTCGTCGGCGATGAAGTCTGGAATCAGCAGGCGCGCGCGCGCGTCCGCATCGGTCCGCTCGAACTGGACGACTATCTCGATTTCCTGCCGAACGGCACGGCCTACGAACCACTTCGCGCCCTTTTGCGTTTTTGGACCAACGAGGAAATCGATTTCGAAGTACAACTGATTCTCAAGCGTGAGGAAGTTCCGAAGTGCCAGCTCGGCGCGGAAGGCGATGCCGCGCCGCGTCTCGGCTGGGTCACCTGGATGAAATCGAAGCCCATGGATCGCCACCCGGAAGAAACTATTTTCACTGTTTAGAGAAGCGAGGCCGTCATGACGACAAATCTAAAGGGTCTAATCGGCAAACTGAACGACACCACCAGGAACGCTCTCGAGGCCGCTGCTGGTTTTTGTCTCGCCCGCACTCACTACGACATCGAGCTCGAGCATTTCTTGCTCAAGCTCCTCGACGTCACCGACAGCGATTTTCCCCACATTCTCAAGCAATTTGGCGTCGATAAATCCCGCCTCACCGGCGATCTCACTCGCAGTCTCGATAAGCTGAAGTCCGGCAATGCCCGCACTCCTTCCTTCAGCCCTTCGCTTACGGACATGCTCTCCGGCGCCTGGAACATCGGTTCGCTGGATTTCGGCTCCGCTCAGGTGCGCACTGGCTTTTGCATCCTCGCGATTGCCAGCTCCAGCGATCTGTCCCGTCTCATGCGCGAAGTCACTCGTGAGTTTCAAAAAATCAGCGCCGAATCTCTTCACAACGATTTCTGGAATATCGTCGCCGGTTCCCCAGAAGATCAGGAAACCGCGCAGGCTGTGCCGATCGGTGTGGAAGGATTGCCTCAAAGCGCGGCTGGCATTCCCGCCGCCGGCAAACAGCAAAATCTCAATCAATTCACCATCGATCTCACGGCCAATGCCAAGGCCGGAAAAATCGACGCCGTTCTTGGACGCGATCACGAAATTCGCCAGATCATCGACATCCTCACGCGGCGCCGTCAGAACAATCCGATCCTCACTGGCGAAGCAGGCGTCGGCAAAACCGCCGTCGTCGAAGGATTTGCATTGCGCGTGGCAGCAGGCGATGTTCCGCCGCCTCTGAAAAACGTCACCATCCGTTCGCTCGACCTCGCGCTGCTGCAAGCGGGCGCGGGCGTCAAAGGCGAATTCGAAAATCGCCTGAAGGGTTTGATCGAAGAAGTGAAATCCTCGCCGTCTCCGATCATTCTTTTCATCGATGAAGCGCACACCATGATCGGCGCCGGAGGCCCCGCAGGACAGGGCGACGCCGCCAATCTTCTGAAGCCTGCTTTGG
>JBARCY010000122.1:0-5693 GCA_049794595.1 Candidatus Acidiferrum sp. | reverse complement strand
GTGGCGATCAGTACGTTGAAATCCAGGTAGTCGTGCCGCAGCCCACGGACGAGCGGGTACGCAATCTCATGAAAGAACTTGAGACCATCGCGCCCGAAGATCCGCGCAATGATTTGTTCACGAAGGCAGGAGTTTGAATTCCGTAAGGGTCACGGCATGCCGTGCCCGTCTTGGTTTTCCTCGGGCCGCGTAGGGGCACGATAGAGCGCGCACCTCTGATAGATAGATTGTTAGAAAGAGCACCAATGCCACAGCGAGCCAGAAAACGGGCCAAAGCCGGCTACATGATCAGCGCAGTCGCCGAGCTTTATAAGCTACACCCGCAAACGCTCCGCCTTTACGAACGCGTCGGCCTATTGAAACCCTCGCGTTCGCAAGGCAACACACGCCTCTACACCGATTCCGACCTTGAACGCCTCGATGTAATCCTAACGCTCGCCCGCGATATGGGCGTAAACCTCGCCGGCATCGAAATCATCCTGAACATGCGCGAAAAAATGGTCGAGATGGAACGCCAAATGACCGAATTCGCCACAGTCGTCCAGCAAGAGCTTTCGCGCGTAGCCTCCTCGCACTTGCAAAACAAAGAACCACGCCACGCCATAGTCCGAGCCACCCCACGCATCTCTCGGACTTCCTAGCGCCGTCTCCTCTATCCGCCTAGCTCTTCTCTGCGAAGCCTCTGTTGACTCTGTGCCTCTGCGTTATCTTTTCTCCGCTTTCTCTGTGTCCCCTGTGAACTCTGTGTTAAGAAAACCCGCTCCGTTGTCGCTGCTCGAACCGTGAATTCCCACAGTCCGCACCTTGCCGTAGGCTCTCCGCAAACGTATGCTGTCGCCATGGCGCTTGAGAATTGCCAACTTTGCAGAGGCACGGGTTGGAAGCTCGTCCCACGCCCAGATGGAATCGCCGGCAAAGTTGCCGTCGCCTGCGACTGCGGCATGCAAGGCCGCGCCGAACGCGTCGTCGAACGCGCCCACATCCCCAAACGCTACGAGCACTGCGATTTCGAAAGCTACAGCACCGACGTAGGCGCCACGCCGCAGCAAACCGACTCGCTAAAAAAAGCCAAGCTCCTGTCGCAAGGTTTCGTTCGCGATTATCCAGGCGCCGCCGAAAAAGGCTTGCTCCTCATGGGCCCTTCTGGAGTCGGCAAAACCCATTTAGCCGTCGCCGCCCTGAAGGATTTAATTCGCCGCGGCCACGCCGGCCTCTTCTGCGATTACCGCGAACTGCTGAAAGAAATCCAAGCCAGTTACAACCCAGCCAGCGAATCCACGGAAATGGGCATCCTTGAACCCATCCGCACCGTCGAAATTCTCGTCCTCGACGATCTCGGCGCAAGCAAACCCTCCGATTGGGTCCGCGACATCGTCGGCATCGTCCTCAACGCCCGTTACAACGAGCGCCGCACCACCATCATCACGACAAACTACTACGACAATCCCGCTCAAGAAGGCGAAGCCACGCGCCTCCCCAGCGGAAAACTCGTCATGCCTACCCGCGAAGATTCCCTCGACCAAAGAATTGGCACCCGCATGCGCTCCCGCCTTTTCGAAATGTGCCGCACCATCGAAATCATCGCCCCCGATTTCCGCCGCGAAAGCACCCAAGCTGGCCGCGCCCGCGCCTAAGATTTCTCCACCACCGATTCACAAGATGCCTCAGCAAAAAATCGCGGCGATGCTTGAAGGTTCGGACCGGCGCTCCATCGGACGGTCGGACGAAGTGGCACGCCTCGTTCTCAAAAACCCGCGCCGTTTTCGCGAACTCATCAAGTGCCTCTCGAACGAAAACCCCATCATCCGCATGCGCGCCGCCGACGCCGCTGAAAAAGTCTCCGCAATGAAGCCGCGTCTCCTCGATCCCCACAAACACGAACTCCTCGGCCTCCTAGCCGAAGCCGAACAAATCGAACTGCGTTGGCATTTCGCCGCCATGATTCCGCGACTCCGTCTCGCCCCCGCCGAACGCCAGCGCGCCGTAGCAGCTTTGCACCGCTACCTGAACGATCGCAGTTCGATAGTCAAGACCTTCGCTCTTCAAGGGCTCGCGGACCTTGCGCGAGACGACGCTGCCCTGCGCGGCAGCGTGAAGCAACTCTTGGATGATGCTGTGCAATTCGGCACGCCGGCGATGCGAGCGCGTGCCCGCAAGCTCCTGAAAAAATTTCCGGCTTAGCCAAATATTTCCCCCGCATTTGCATCCAAATCACATGGAAACCGCAATCTGGAGGTCCGGGCAGTTCGGTTATACCGGTTTCATTGACACAACGCGGACGCCGCGAGTATCCTTTTGAGGTTGCAGCGCGCCTCGAAACGCCCGCAGCATTGTCCCGAAAGACCGCTCGGCGGTTAACCTCCTTGTAGGAACCCTGTCAGGGAATTCGCAAGGATTCTTATCGACGTTTTGCGTTATCCCGGCATAGCCGGGCTGGACATAACAGAAGTTATCTTCCGGAGGCCAACAACCATGTTACCCGACCACGACAACCAGTCTTCAGCAGCCGCAGCCGCTCCCGCACCGGATTCAGAACAGACCAAGAATAGCACCGCAGAAGAAGTGAACACCGCGCAGGCGAGCGCTCCTGAACCTGCTGCGCCCGAAAGCGCCTCCGCACCCGTAGCGCAATCCACGGATGCTGCCCAGGAACAGGCGCCTGCCGTTGCGCCCGCGGCTCCTGCCGAAACGCGGGCCGCCGCTGCAGCTCCAGCTCCCGTCGACGCCGAAGCCACCGCCGCCGCAGAAGAAGCCGCCGGCTCCGAAGAGATGAGCAAGCTGATGGAGCAGTACGACGAGCAGCACGAAGCTGCCTCGCAAAATGAAATTATCGAAGTAAAAGTCGTCGCCTATACCGAACATGGCGTGGTCGTCGACCTCGGCGGAAAAACCGAAGGCCTGATCCCCGCGGCGGAATTCTCCGAAACAGATATTCCCCGCCCCGAACCCAACGCCACCATCGAAGTCCAGCGCACCGGCGAGCATAAAGACGGCTTCACCATTCTTTCCTATCAAAAAGTGCTTCGCCGCCGCACCTGGGAAAAAATCGAAGCCGCTTACAAAGCCAAGGAAACCATCACCGGCAAAGTCGTCGACCGCATTAAAGGCGGCCTCGTCGTCGACATCGGCGTCCGCGCCTTCCTCCCCGGCTCGCAGTTTGATCTTCGCCCGACGCAAAATCTCGACGATCTGACCGGCACCGAAGTCCAGGTCCGCGTTACCAAGCTCAACCGCCGCCGTGGCAACGTCGTCGTCAGCCGCCGCGCCATCCTCGAAGAAGAGCTGCACGCCAAGCGCGCGCAACTGATGGAAACGCTCACCGAGGGCCAGATCGTCCACGGCCACGTGAAAAATGTCACCGAGTACGGCGCTTTCGTCGACCTCGGCGGCATCGACGGCCTTCTCCATCTCACCGACCTCAGTTGGGGCCGCGTCAAGCATCCTTCCGACGTCGTTAAGCCCGAGCAAGAACTCGACGTCATCATCCTCAAATTCGACAAGGAAAAGCAGCGCGTCTCGCTCGGCCTCAAGCAACTCAGCCCCGATCCCTGGGTCAACGCCGCGGAAAAATATCCCGCCGGCGGCAAGGTGCGCGGCAAAATCGTCGGCGTCGTCGATTACGGCGTTTTCGTCGAGCTCGAACAAGGCCTCGAAGGCCTCGTCCACGTCACCGAACTGAGCTGGTCCAAAAAAGTCCAGCATCCCTCAAAACTTTTCAAAGTCGGCGAGGAAGTCGACGTCATCGTCCTGGACATCAAGCCCAGCGACCGCCGCGTCTCCCTCGGCATCAAGCAAGCTCTTCCCGATCCCTGGCTCCTCGTCGCGGACAAATATCCCGTGGGCACCATCGTCACCGGAAAAGTCCGCAACATCGCCGAGTTCGGCGCCTTCGTCGAAATCGAAGAAGGTTTTGACGGCCTCGTCCACGTCGGTGACGTCAGTTGGACGGAGCGCATCAAGAATCCTCATGAAGTTTTCAAGAAGGGCGAGCCGGTCACCGCAAAAGTTTTGAAGATCGATCCAGATAATCGCCGCGTCTCCCTCGGCATCAAGCAGGTCAACGACATCTGGGGCGAATGGTTCAAACAGCACAAAGTCGGCCAGATCGTCAAAGGCAAGGTTTCGCGTATCGCCACCTTCGGCGCCTTCGTCGAGCTCGGTGACAACATCGAAGCTCTCTGCCACAACACCGAAATCGAAGAGCGCAAGCGCCGCGACGACGGCCACTCTCCCATGCACCGCACCAGCACCGGCCCGCTCAAGAGCGCCGGTCCGCTCGAACCGGGCAAGGAGTATGATTTCAAGATCATCAAGATCAGCCCCGAGACGCGCCGCATCGGTTTGAGCTATCGCGCCGCCGCCAAACAAATCGAGCGCAAGGAAATCGAGCAGTATCGCTCCACGTCGAAGTCCTCCTCGACGGCGACGATTGGTGACGCGCTCAAATCGAAATTGTCGGCCCGCTAAGCTCACAAAACACCAGGCCGTAAGTTTTCTTGTAGCAAACCGGGCTACGCTTCCCAGGGGTGCCCGGCCGGAGAGCAGGAGGGCAGCACAATTTCATTTACCTGCGGGTCAATTTAGTGATAGGAAGAAGGGCAACCGGGTGCGTTTCGCCCTGCTAAACCGTTTCGCACCATGAACCTGCGGGCGCTGATACTCTGGCTCTGCAACGAGGCAAAGGCACGATGACCAAGCCACTCACGCTGACGAAGGCCGACCTCATCCAAGAGGTCGAGCGCATCACGGAGCTCAAGCGCTCCGACTCCGAGACCATCGTCGAGACTATCTTCGACAGCATCATCGAATCTCTCCAGAAGGGCGACAAGATCGAAATTCGCGGCTTTGGCAGCTTTCGCACGCGCCAGCGCCGCGGCCGCGTCGGCCGCAATCCCAAAACCGGCGCGAAAGTCGAAGTGCCGCCAAAGAAGATTCCCTTCTTCAAGCCCAGCAAAGAGCTCAAGGATTTTGTGAATAGCTCGGAAGCCGCCGCATCCGCGGGAGCTGCTCCCGCTTCCGCACCGGCTTCCGGCGATCCAAAGCATCCTTAGGCCATTCGGCTATTCAAAACAAAATTGAATTTCTCGGTGGGCGTTCGTTTTGCGCTCTAGTTGAAGCCCGTGCGACGTACGCGGTGATTTGCGTTATGCTGTCCGCGCAACTTTCGTTCCTGAGGACTCCTCGCGATGGACTATCTCTGGACTCCTTGGCGCTATCAGTACATGGCGCAAGTCACGGCTGGCAAGCAGCCTGAGTGCATTTTTTGCGACGCCGCCGCTCGCAAGGATGATGAGAACGCGCTCGTCGTTTATCGCGGCGCAAAAACGTTCATCATCCTCAACCGCTTTCCCTACACTTCCGGCCACGTCATGATCGTCCCCTACGCCCACGTCGCCGAACTAAACCTCTGCGATCCCGGCGCACTCGACGAAATGATGCATCTCGCGCAACGCATTGAGAAAGCCTTCCAGGCAAATTACAAGCCCGACGGCATGAATCTCGGCATGAACCTCGGCCGCGCCGCGGGCGCCGGTGTCGCCGGCCACCTGCATCTTCACGTCCTCCCGCGCTGGTTCGGCGATTCCAATTTCATGACCGTGGTCGGCGAGACCCGCATCCACCCCGAAGATCTCAAGGTCACTTACGAGCGCCTCCGCAAAGCCCTCTCGAGTTAAATGTCCGCGTGTAGCCGT
>JBARCY010000121.1:0-20759 GCA_049794595.1 Candidatus Acidiferrum sp. | reverse complement strand
GGTTGTAAGAAGATGTGTTTGTAGCCCGGAACGGACTCATCGAGTTCGATGCCTGCGACCACGCGATACATCCAATCGCCAATCGCGCCGTAGGCATAGTGATTAAAAGAGTTCATCGATGGGCTCTGGAAAGTTCCATCTGGCTTGATGCCGTCCCATCGCTCCCAGATGGTGGTGGCGCCTTTCGTAACGGGATAGAGCCATGACGGATATTCTTTGTGGTTGAGCAGCATGTACGCTTCATCCAGATAGCCGTAATCGCTCAGCGTCTGGCACAGCAATGGCGTGCCCAAAAATCCCGTGGTCAAGTGACCGAATTTTCTGACGTCGGCAGCGAGGCGCGCGGCCGCTTCGGCGCGCTCTGACTCCGGGAGCAGGCCGAAAGCGAGTGCCAGTGCGTACGCAGTTTGCGTGTTGGAAGCGAGACGGCCGTTCGGCGTCACGAATTCTCTCTGGAATGCGCTGGTGATTTTGTCCTCCAACGCCGCGTATTCCGCTGCGTCGTCGTTTTTCCCGAGCACTTGCGCCGTTTTTGCGAGCAGTTCGGTCGAGCGAGCGAAATACGCGGTCTGAATCAAATCCTTGTCCGTCGTTGCTCCGGGATAATCCGATTCCGTTGTGGCGAAGGCCAGCCAATCGCCAAAACTGAATCCGGTATTCCACAGATAGCTTTCTCCAGCCTGGTGCCGCATGTACTCGACCCAGGCTTTCATGCTGGGGTACTGCGTTTCCAAAATTCGCTTGTCGCCAAAAGCTTGATAGACCGTCCAGGGGACGACGACCGAAACGTCGGCCCAGCCCGCCGCCGCCGATTCTCCTTTCCGGGTTTTGTGTGAGAGGACGTTCGGAATCACAAAGGGCACCGCGCCGTCATCTTCTTGATCGAGGGCGACGTCTTTGAGCCACTTGGTGTAAAAGCCCGCGGTGTCAAAATTAAAGGATGCCGTCGGCGCGAAGACCTCGGCATCACCGGTCCAACCGAGGCGTTCGTCGCGCTGCGGGCAATCGGTTGGCACATCCACAAAATTTCCCTTTTGGCCCCAGATGATGTTGTGCTCGAGTTGATTGAGCATGGGATTCGAGGTTTCAAATGTTCCCGTGCGTTCCATCGCTGAATGGACCACGACGCCTGTAAAATCTTCGGGCTTTACTTCCCCGGGCCATCCGCTCACGGCTACATAACGGAAGCCTTGAAAAGTGAAATGCGGCTCGAAAGTTTCCGTTCCCGCACCTTTGCTGGTGTAGCGAATGGTTTCTTTGGCGGAGCGGAGATTTTCCGTGTAGAAGTTGCCTTCTTTGTCGAGCACCTCCGCGTGGCGCAGAGTGACGGTCGTTCCCGCCGGAGCCGTCAGGCGAAATCTCATCCAGCCGACCATGTTTTGTCCCATGTCGAGGACGGTATCGCCTGCCGGAGTGCGAAACACTTTCACCGGTTTAACCTCTTCGATTTCCTTTACTGTAGGCCCGGCTGGCGCCACTAACTTGGCATTCGGCGCCTCGATGACAGTCACACCTTTCCACTCGGCGTCGTTGTAGCCTGCTTCGTTCCAGCCCGTTCGCTCGAGGCGCGCGTCGTAGGTCTCGCCGTTATAAATGTCGGATTCGAGGATGGCGCCTGTCGCTGCTTTCCATTTGTCGTCGGTGCCGACGATTTCCTGCGTTCCGTTAGTGTAGGTAATCACGAGTTGCGCTAGCAGAGCCAATTTCGTGCCGTAAGAGTTTCTCATGGTGCCCCAAGCGAGCCGGCCGCGGAACCAGCCGTCGCCCAGCCTTGCCCCGATGGAGTTTTCTCCGCTTTTCAGCATGCTCGTTACGTCGTAGGTCTGGTATTGGTAGCGAAAGTCGTAGGCGGTCCATCCCGGAGTGAAGTACTGATCGCCCACGCGTTTGCCATTCAGGGACAACTCGTAGAGACCCATGGCGGTGGCATACAAACGCGCCCGCTCAACTTTCTTCTTCAGCGAAAATTCACTGCGCAGCATCGGAGAGGGGTTCGACTTCGCTTCATCTTCGTCGAGATTCGGCGTAATCCATTTGACCTTCCAGTCGGCTGGTTCGAGCAGGCCCATTTCCCAATGGGCAGGCTTGCTCCAGTCCGACACATGGCCGTGATTATCGGCTACGCGCACGTCCCAGTAATAAATTCGCTCGGTCCCAAGCGCGGGCCCAGCATATTCCACCTGAGTGGACGCGTCCGACGATTGTTTGCCGCTCTCCCAAACCCCTTTTCCTTTTGTCAGCTCCGCTTCGGATGCCGCTACACGCACCTCGTAGCTCGTCTGCATGGCTCCTTTTTCGGCAGTGCTCAATTCCCAGCTGAATCGCGGCTTTGCGACATCAATCCCCAACGGATTGACCTTGTATTCACATCTCAGATGTGTCGCTTCGAGGGGCATCCCTGTTTGCGCGGCGAGGACCGACGGAGCAACTACCGACCCCACGAATGTCACCATGATCGCCGCGCCACAACCTGAAACAGCCATTTTCCATTTCATTTGCCGCCTCCTCGAGCGCGTGCCAGCTTCTTTTCTACCAAATATAAGTTCCCACGGATCCCGATTTCAACTCTGTCTTGAACATCCTGCCGCGGTACAAAACATCGAAAGTTTGCTCCGCCTTGCCATGATTTACAACAATCAGGACAACTTTTCCGCCGGGTGCTTTGAACGCCACATTTGGAAGAGCTGGCGAAGAAGTGGAAGCGACGCGGACTGACCCCGGCCGAACAAATTTTGAAAAATGCGCCATGGCATAGTACGCCAGATTGTGCGTGACTTCATTTCCATCGATGGTCACGGCTCCCTGGCAGATCGGGCAGCCTCCGTTATCCGTATGGGGTTCAAATTTGGAATTGGCAGCGAGATTCCACAGAAGAACGTTGCGGCTCCAGTTCTGGAGGGCGCCGATGAATGTTCCTTCGACCGGTTTCGCAATGGAGACTCTTGCGCTTTCCGTTGGCTCGACCGCCATATATTCGGTGAAATACAAATTCTTGCGAGGAAATGCGTTGTGCACTTCGCTCATGGCCTCGATCTGCCCTTCATACAAATGAAAGCCAGAGCCGTCCACGAAACGATTGGCGCGAGGATCCTTGAGAATCGAGAGCGGGTACCCGGGAACATTGCAGTTGTGGTCGTAAAGAATAATCTTTGTGTGAATGTGGGCGGCCTTGAAAGCAGGTCCAAGATGCCCTTTGATGAAGTCCGCTTCTTCCGGGGCAGACATCAACATGCTTGGAGTGTTTTTGTCGTTGAGCGGCTCATTCTGAACGGTGATCGCGGCGATTTTTATGTCTTCAGTTCTCATCCCCTCGATGTATTTCACGAAATAGTTTGCGTAGGCTTTGTAATACTCGGTTTTTAGGTTTCCGCCTTTCACGTTGTCGTTCGATTTCATCCAGGGAGGCGGGGACCAGGGCGATCCGAGAATTTCGATTTTCGGATTGATGGCGAGAATCTGTTTCAAGACGGGAATGAGTTCAGCCCGGTCGGGATCGAGGCTGAATTTGCCGAGTTCTGGATCAGTTTGGCCCGCGGGCAGATCATCGTAGGAATAGACGTGATCGTTCAAATCGGAAGAGCCGATGCTGATTCTGAGGTAGCTGATGCCGATACTGCCGCCGCCCAGGCCAAAAAGCTCATGCAACAGGGCGGTGCGCTTTGCAGAGTCCATGTGCGCGAGGTGCTGGGCGCTGCCGCCGGTCAGGGCGAAGCCAAAACCGTCGATGGTCTGAAATTTTTTGTGATCGTCGATCTCAATGGCGGGGTTCTGGATGGGATCAGGAGTCTTGGTTTTGATCTTGGAAAAATGCAAGGGAGGCTGCTGCTTCTCGAAGACAGCGGATTTGTCGGCATTGGTGAGCCAGAGCTGAATGTCTCCGCGTTCTTGACCGCACAGCGACGCGGGCGCAATCGTTAATACAAAAACCCAGATATATCTGACCAACCTTGACTTCATTACGCCAACTCCTGCGGTCTCTCTAGCTGACATCGTCCATGCCAGCATCGAGACCGAGAAAAACTCGATGCAATAAGCTCGTGCGGAGCAAGCCGCCGTTATTGACGTGTCATCAAACTTTCGCGCGCGCCGTGATTTAGTGCCAAGTCGATGCAGGTCCAGGCCATGGCGAGGGCGCCGTCCTCGAGGGCTTTGTCGGCGTCGGGAGTGATGCAGTGGGCGGTAAATTCGGGCTGGTGGTTGACGGCGGGCAAGGAATTGATGCCAATCATGGGGTGGATGGAGGGCATGACGAGGGAAACGTTGCCCATGTCGGTGGAACCTGTGGGGCGGCTTTCCCATTCTCCGAGATTGGGGAAGCTGCGGCCGAGAGCTTCGGAATTTTTTCGATAAAATTCGGCCATGTGGGCGTCGTGGCGCATTTCGGCGTAGGGCTTGTCGCCACCGGTGATCGATAGTTTGGCGCCGGTGGCGAGAGCTCCGGCTTCGAAGCAACGATAGACTTTGGGGCGGAGTTCGGCGAGCTGATCGAGGGTTTCGGAGCGAATGATGTATTTGGCGGAAGTGTGGGCGGGGACGACATTGGGAGCAGCGCCGCCGTTGGTGATGATGCCGTGAATGCGGTCGGTTGAACGGATGTGCTGGCGGAGTAGGCCGATCGCGGTTTGCGCGATGGTGAGGGCGTCGGCCGCGTTCACGCCAAGTTCGGGGAAAGCCGAGGCGTGGGACTCTTTGCCGGTGCAATGAACCTCAAACATGGAGGCGGCGATGATTTTTGCGCGGACCATGTCAAAGGGGGCGGGGTGAACCATCATGGAGGCGTGGATGCCAGCGAAACCGCCGCGTTCGAGGAGGAGAATTTTGCCGCTGGCGTTGCCTACCTCTTCGGCGGGGGTGCCGATGACGCTGATGGTGAGGCCAACCTCGTCGGCTACCTTGGCGGCGGCCAAGGCCGCGCCGACGGCGGAGGCGGCGATGATATTGTGACCGCAGGCGTGACCGATGCCGGGGAGGCTATCGTACTCGGCGCAGATTGCAATATGAAGAGGGCCGGAGCCGACGCGGGCACGGAACGCGGTGGGAAGATCGCAAATCCCTTTTTCTACTTTGAAACCGGCGTCGGCTAACGACTCGCAGAGCCAGGAGGAGCCTTTCTCTTCCTCAAAACCTAGCTCGGGATGAGCGTGAATGCGATGGCTGAGGGCGATCAGGGCGTCGCGTGCGGATTGAAGACGTTCTTGCGCGGCAGATTTTACGTCCACGGCTGATCCCCCTTCCGAAGCAAACAACAGAGTAGTTCAAAACAAGTGAGCGATGTATTCGCGCATTTGATGCTTCCAATAAGGCCAGTCGTGGCCGCCTTCGGGGCCCCAATTATCGAGCGAATGATGGATGCCCTTGCGAGAAAGGATTTCGGAGAGGCGATAGGTCGGGCCGCTATTTTCCCACTGGCCGGTACCCGTGCTGAGATGGATGTCGCAGGTGCGGATTTGGTCGTAGAACCACGGATCGCTCATGTTCGCGAGATAGTCGACGGGATTGTTGAAATAGAAATTGTCGTCGTACATGCCGTCCATGAAGTTGCGAACGTCGTAGACGCCGGACATGGCGAAACAGCGCTTGATGACGTCGGGATGCTTGAAGAGCGAGTTGGCGGCGTGATACGCGCCGAAGGATGCGCCCATGGTGGAAATGGCGATGCCGGGGCTTTGGCAATTGTCCCAGATGAAGGGAACGACCTCTTCACGAAGGTAGGAATCGAAGACGGATTGGACATAGCTGCGGTGGAAAGGATGCGCGCCTTTGTTGTAGAAGCTGAGGCCGTTGATGCAATTGATGCTGAAGACTTTGACTTTTCCGCCATCGATGAAATCGGCGAGAGCGCCGATCATGCTTTGGCCTTCGAGTTCGTTTTCGTCGCCGGCGCTGGTGGGAAAGCCGAGAATGGGCTGTCCCCAATGGCCGTGGACGATGACGCCGAGGTCAAGCCCCAGGCGGGGAGAATGCCAGCGGTGGTACTCGCGTTTCATAAGTGCTCCTCGCACGGAGCGCGGGGAGGAAAAGTATGCCAGCCCAGACGGGATGGGGGCAATGGAATTGAAACGGGAGTTGGAGGGCACGCAAGGTGTATATTTGAGCGAGCAAGAATTGCAAACGGAGGCTCACCGCATGGCAACACCAAGCACGACGAACCGGCCAACACCGGAGCGCATTTTCATGGCGATGAATGCGTTCCAGCATACGGAGGCTTTGAAAACGGGGATCGAACTGGACGTGTTCTCGTTGATCGCAACGGGCGCGAATACGGCGGCTTTGCTCGCCGGGAAGACCGGAGCCGCTGAACGGGGACTGCGGATTCTTTGCGATTTCCTGACGATCATGGGGTTCTTGACTAAAGAAAATGGGCGATACGCGTTGACTGAGGAGTCCGCGCTATTTCTAGACCGGCGATCACCTGCTTGTCTTTGCACAGTGACGGGATTTCTTGCGAGCCCGTGGCATAAGAAAAATGTCGAGGCTTTGACCGCAGCGGTGCGCAAAGGCGGGACGGCGGGAGTGCAAGGAGACAATACCAAGCCGCAGGATGAGGTTTGGGTGGCGTTTGCAAGGTCGATGGCGCCGTTGACGGTGCCGGCGGCCAACTTTATCGCGGGACTGATCGGCGCGGAGAGTGGAAAGCCGTGCAAAGTGCTGGATATTGCCGCGGGGCACGGAAACTACGGGATCACGATCGCGAAGAAAAATCCGAACGCGCAAATTGCTGCGGTGGACTGGCCATCGGTGCTGGCGGTGGCGGAAGAGAACGCGCGAAAAGCCGGCGTTTCCGAGCGGTACACGACGCGGCCGGGAAGCGCGTTTGAAACGGAGCTAGGGGGCGGATACGATTTTGTGCTGCTGACGAATATCTTTCACCATTTCGATCAGGCAACATGCGAGAAATTGATGAGGCGCGTGCATGCTGCGCTGGAACCGGGAGGAAAGGCCGTTACGTTGGAGTTTGTGCCGAACGAAGACCGGGTGACGCCTCCAGCGGCGGCAGCGTTTAGCTTGAACATGCTCGTGGGAACGGATGCGGGAGACGCGTACACACTTTCGGAATATGAAACGATGTTTCGAAATGCGGGGTTTGCGAAGACCAGCTTGCATCCGGCGCCGGGAATGCCGCAGCAGGTGATGATTTCCGAGAAAACAGCATGAAAAAGAAAAAACCGTCCAAGAAGAAGGCCAAGGGAAAACCGCCAAAGAGTTCGCGAAGCTCAGACCGTGACTTGCGCGAACAGCTGGTGTACCTGCTAAAAGGCGGGGGCGCGCACGTTCATTTCATGGACGCCTTGGACGATTTCCCCGAGGGGAAATATGGGACGTTTGCGAATGCGCTGCCGCATACGGGCTGGCAAGTGCTCGAGCACGTGCGGCTGGCGCAATGGGATATTTTGGAGTTCAGCAGGAACCCGAAACACGTCTCGCCGAATTTTCCCGACGGATATTGGCCGAAAACGCCGATGCCCCCCAATGAGAATGCCTGGGATGCGAGCGTAGAGGCGTTCCAGCGCGATTTGCAGGCGATGGTGCGTTTGGTGCAAAACCCGCGGACAGATCTTTTTGCCAAAATACGGCGCGGACAGGGACAAACGATTTTGCGTGAGGCGCTTGTTCTGGCCGATCACAACGCTTACCACCTGGGCCAGCTCGTAGATTTGCGGCGGGCGCTCGGATCCTGGCCGGAAAACTAGGGATTGGCGCGCGGCTGGAACGATGCGTTGCCCTTGTAACCATTGGAATTGGCGATAGGATGTTGCTCTAGAGTTAGCCGCGGCGAGCTTGAACACGAGGTGGGAGAGCTATGATCCGAATCGAAAATATTTCCACGAACCCGAGCGAAACAGGAAATAGCCGGCGCGATTTTTTGAAGGGGATGCTGGGAGCCGGGGCGTTTGTGCTTGCCGTTTCCGTTATGCCGGAAAGGGTTTTCGCGGCGGCTAGCGGCAACGCGGGCGACCCGTTTCCGCCAGCTCAGGAAGCGCCGCTGCGGCCGAGCGTTTATTTGGCGATCGATACGGACGGGACGGCATACATCGTGGCGCATCGGTCGGAGATGGGGAATGGAGTGCGCACGTCTTTGCCGCGCATCGTCGCGGATGAATTGGATGCGGATTGGGCGCGCGTGAAAGTTGTACAGGCGATCGGCAGCGAAGTATATGGCGACCAGGATACGGACGGGTCGCATTCGGTGGTCAGCTTTTTTGTGCCGCTACGCGAGGCGGGAGGAACGGCGCGGCTGATGTTGGTGCGGTCTGCGGCGGAGAAGTGGGGCGTGCCGGAAACGGAATGCTCGACGGAATTGCACCATGTGTATCACAAGGGATCAGGGAAAAAACTTGGGTATGGCGAATTGGCAATGGCGGCCTCGAAACTTGCGGTGCCGAAGAAGGAAGAGCTGAGACTGAAGACGCGAAGTGAGTGGCGCTACATCGGAAAGTCCGCTGCTGGTTACGACTTGAAAGCGATGTGCACGGGCAAGGCCAAGTACGGGCAGGATGCGCGGATGGACGGGATGTTGTATGCAAGCGTCGCGCACCCGCCGGTGCTGGGCAGCACGGTGAAATCGCTGGACGATTCGGCGGCACTGAAGGTGGCTGGTGTGAAGCAGACGGTGACCATTGAGACGTTTAAGCCGCCCGTGCTTTTCCAGGCGCTCGGCGGAGTGGCCGTGATTGCGGACAGCACTTGGGCGGCGTTCCAGGGGAAAAAACAATTGAAGATCGAGTGGGAGAATAGCTCTCACGACGTTTACAACTCCGACCCTTACAAAAAGGAATTGCAGGAAACGGCCCGGAAGCCGGGAAAAGTCGTGCGCGAACTCGGCGATGTGGATGCGGCGTTTGCAAAGGGCGGAAAAATCATCGAAGCGGAGTACTACGCGCCACTTCTGGCGCACGCGCCGATGGAGCCTCCCGCGGCACTGGCGGTCTATCGGGACGGAAAGATAGAAGCCTGGGCGCCTTCGCAGAGTCCGGTGGGTGCGCGCGACGCGATCGCGGCGGCGGTGGGAGCGAAGAAGGAAGACGTGACGGTGCACGTAACGCTTTTGGGCGGGGCGTTTGGGCGGAAATCGTTTCCGGACTTTGCGGTGGAAGCAGCGGTGCTTTCGAAAAAAACCGGGAAGCCCGTGAAAGTCGTTTGGAGCCGCGAAGACGACATCAAGTTTGATACGTACCATTCGGTTTCCGCGATGTATATGAAAGCGGCGCTGGGAGCGGATGGAAAGCCAACGGCATGGCTGCAGCGAACGGTGTTTCCGCCTATCGGCTCAACGTTTAATGCCAGCGCTGTTTATTCCGATGCGGGCGAGCTTGGGCTGGGCTTTAGCGATCTTCCGTTTGCGATACCGAATCAGCGATCGGAAAATGGACCGGCGACAGCGCACGTGCGCATCGGATGGCTGCGCTCGGTGGCGAACATTTATCATGCGTTTGGGATTCAGTCTTTCGAGGATGAGCTTGCCTACGCGGCTGGAAAAGATCCTGTCGAGTACGCGCTGGCGCTGCTGGGGCCGGACCGAATCATTCCGAAGAGCGAGCTGCCGAAGGATTACACGAATTACGGCCATGATTATGCCGAATATCCGATTGACACGGCGAGATTCAAGCGCGTGGTAGAAATCGCCGCGGAGAAAGCGGGCTGGGGAAAGAAAAAACAGGACAACGGAGCCGGCATGGGACTCGCGTTCCACCGGAGCTTCTTGACGTACGTCGCCTCCGTTGTTCAGATGCACATTGACGATGCCGGACGCGTTCATGTGGACAGCGTGGACAGCGCTCTGGATGCGGGCACAGTCGTGAACCCGGACATGGTGAGGAATCAGTTTGAAGGCGCGGCGGTGATGGGGGCGAGCGTGGCGCTTTATGGAGCGATTACGGCGACGAACGGCGTGATCGACCAATCCAATTTTGATACTTATCCCATGGCGCGGATGAATACCGCGCCGCGCGAAGTGCGCGTGCACATTGTGCCGAGCGACGCACCTCCTGGGGGAGTGGGTGAGCCGGGGTTGCCGGCGTTTGCGCCGGCGCTTTGCAATGCGATTTTTGCCGCGACGGGCAAGCGCATCCGCGAATTGCCTCTTTCCAAGACGGTCTTGGCCTAAAGTCATCGCGCAGGCCTATCGGGTATTGTTCGGTGTGTCGGGCAGTTGCAGGGCGACGAAAGGAAATCAAAAAAAGGGTGGCTGAAGTCCGCTCTACTTGACACCGCAGCCCGCAGCGCTATTAGCTGCGGTGCTATCGAAGACAAAGCACCGTTTCAGCTGGGTACGCCATTCGGGCAGCGAAACACCAAATGTTTTCGTCAGGCGGGAGTTTGAAAGAACTGAGTAGGCAGGACGGTGCGTGGGAGAATCAAACTCTTCCGTGGAGATGGGGATTACGCGACGAGCAATCCATGGGCGTCCCTTCGCGGCTTCGGCAAGCCATCCTGGAATGCGTGACGTAGCTCCCGCTTCCTCAAGAATAGCCGCAGCGAAGTCACACCATGTAGTCTGGCCCGCGGCGCTCATATGATAGGTTCCGCCAGCGTCGGAAAAAACAAACTTCCCGCGATTCCTCTCAAGGATCACGGCGAGAATCTTGCAGCTTGCGGCCGCTAGTTCCGACGCACAAGTTGGAGAGCCAACTTGATCGCTTACAATTCTCAACTCCTCTCGCTCCGTGGCGAGACGCAAGATCGTTAGCAGGAAATTTTTCCCTTGCGTAGCGTACACCCAAGCTGTGCGAAAAATCAGGTGCGGCACTCCTGAGGAGCGAATCGCCTGTTCACCGGCCAACTTGGTCTTCCCGTAAACGTTTATCGGGTTCGTGGAATCTTCCTCATCGTAAGGGTCACTTTTGGTTCCGTCGAAGACGTAGTCAGTCGAGTAATGCAGCAACACTGCGCCGATTTTCTTCGCTTCCACGGCCATCAATTCGGGGGCTTCCGCGTTGACTATGTGCGCCGTCGGTTCATCGGTTTCCGCACGATCAACCGCCGTATACGCGGCGGCATTCACGATAAGCTGTGGTCGAACCTCTCGGATTGCCCGCCGTACGTCGTCACGTTTCGAAAGATCCAGATCGTCGCGACCGGGCGCGATTACTTCGCCCAATTGGGCCAAAAGCGGCAACATCTCGCTGCCGACTTGGCCGCTCTTCCCAGTCAACAGTATGATCGGCTTCATTTCGCTCTGTACTCCGGCAGGAATTCGCGAGGAACTTGACCAAGCACTAGGTACTGTGCGTCTCTCGAGGAAATGATCGGCTCCGCAGTATCCCAATTAATTCCTAAATCGGGATCATTCCAGGCGATACCATGCTCGTCCCCTGGATTGTAGAAATCGGTGCACTTGTAGAGGAACTGAACTGTGTCCGAGAGAGCCAAGTAGCCGTGAGCAAAACCAACCGGAATATAAATCTGATTTTGCTGTTCCGCGGAGAGAAGCACGCTTGTCCACTTCCCGAAGGTCGGTGACCCCAAACGTATGTCAACGGCGACGTCCAGTGCTTCGCCCTCGGTGACACGGCAAAGCTTCGCTTGTGGTCGACGGAGTTGGTAGTGAAGACCCCGAAGCGTGCCTTTGACAGAGCGGGAATGATTGTCCTGGAGGAAGGTGTCCGTGATGCCGAGGTCAGCGAACTTCGCCTGGTGGTAGGTTTCAATGAAGAAGCCGCGCACGTCGCGATGGATAACCGGCCGCAGCTCACACACGCCCGGAAGGGATGTCTCGATTCGTTGCATTAACCCCGATGCTCGCTGTCTCAAAAGTCTTCAGCATGACGTGAGCGCGAGATCCTATAGAATTTATTCAGAAGCTATTGGCCCGGCGCTGGCAATTGCGTGAAGGGATCGCTCGCGATCCACGTAATATTTCTCATAGTAGGTGAGATATTCGCCGCAACGAATGCCGTCGAGCCAGGGCCCAGCATTCTTGTACCAGTCAATGGTCTGGCGGAGGCCGTCTTCTAGAGAGATCAGGGGTCTCCAGCCCAACTCCTCTTTTATTTTCTCGCAGTTCAGTGCATACCGACGGTCATGGCCCGGCCGATCCCGGACATAAGACAGCAAGCTCTCGGGCTTCCCGGTGAGTTGCAAAATGCGTCGAGCCATAGTTAGGTTTTCCTCGAGGTCAAGTCCTCCAATATTGTAAACCTCTCCTGTTTTGCCCTTCTCGAGAACTGCGAGAATTCCCTTACAGTTGTCCTCGACGTGCAGCCAATCGCGTTGTTGTCTGCCATCGCCGTAAACAGGGAGAGTCTTGTCGGCCATGGCTTTTGTGATCATGAGGGGCACAAATTTCTCTGGAAACTGACAAGGGCCGTAATTGTTCGAAGAACGCGTAATCACCGCAGGAAATTGATAGGTGCGGACGTACGATCGAACCAGCAGGTCCGCACTCGCCTTGGACGCTGAGTATGGGCTGCTCGGCTGTAATGGAGACTTTTCATCGGCGAACAAAGTAGAGGGAATGTCGCCGTACACTTCGTCCGTGGAAATATGTACAAAGCGGGGTATCGAAAGCTTACGCGCCACCTCCAAAAGCATAAATGTACCGGTGATATTTGTCTGAATTACCGGCGACGGCTCATAAATGCTCCGGTCGACGTGAGACTCGGCCGCAAAATGAACTACAGCATCACAGCCGCGCATCGCCGTTTCTAGAAGCGGCGCATCGCAAATGTCCCCTTTCACAAACGTGTGCCTGAGATCCTCCGCGATCTCCTCAAGATTCGACAGGTTCCCGGCGTACGTCAACTTGTCATAATTAACGACGCTCCATTGCCGTCCTGATCCGAGAATGTGCCGAATAAAGTTCGAGCCAATAAACCCAGCGCCGCCCGTCACTAGGATTTTCATTGGCCCGCTTTCCGAACGGCAACAGCGCCAGCATCAGCTTCCTCGCCGATTTTATTAGCGCCGGTCTTGGCCACCAGATTATTAGCCCGTAGCAGAGATTCGAAGGTTCCGGCGTCCGTCCACCATCCTTCCAAAGTTTCGTATGTGAGTGTTCCCTCCTGAACGTAAAAATTGTTGACGTCTGTGATCTCCAGCTCTCCCCGCCCCGAGGGTTTCAAACGATGAATCTTCTCGAAAACGGTGGTGTCGTATAGATAGACTCCGATTACGGCATAATTGGACTTGGGAATTGCCGGTTTTTCTTCAATGCCAACTACGTAATCCCCGCGAATCTCAGCGACGCCAAATCTCTCCGCGTCGGAAACCTCTTTCAAAAGAATCTTCGCTCCGCCCGCTTGTCGCTCGAACGCTTCGACCGCCCTGCAAATATTCATTTCGATGATGTTGTCGCCCAGCACGACGCAGACCGGGTTGCCGTCGGCAAAATCCTCCGTCAATCCAAGCGCCTCCGCGATTCCTCCTTCTCCCTCCTGGTAGGTGTAGTTCAGGTGTTTTAAGCCGAAATCACGTCCGTTTCCTAGCAGCCGCAGAAAGTCCCCCGCGTTTTTCCCTCCCGTCACTAATAAAATTTCCTCGATTCCAGCGTTCACTAGCGTTTGGATCGGGTAGTACACCATCGGCTTGTCGTACACCGGAAGCAGGTGCTTATTAGTGACTTTCGTCAGTGGATTCAGCCGGCTGCCTGTTCCGCCCGCAAGCACGACGCCTTTCATACACCCTCCTCACGTTTTAAGTACAATCGCTCATTCGTCGTTAACGATTGTACCGACAAAAATAATCTTCCGGCCGTTCACGCTTGAATTTTCGCTTCCGGCCTGCTTATTCTTGTCCTATCAATCTGCCATCGTCCCTGCCGCGAGCGAGCGAGTCTTTCCGTTTCCGTTGTCTTCGCCACACTTTTCCTGCTGTTCCAGAAGCGTCGTGGCCCTTTCGATTGCCCCAGAAAGCGCGCACCGAAATTCGGCGGTCAGCATATTCAGGTCCAGCGCCAAGGGATTCTGATTGGACATCCTTATCAGCGACAGGTAGCCCCACCGATTCGTCTCCCCATTCACCAGTTCCAGCCTCAGCTCCCACGGCGCCTCTGCTATTTCTCGTTCGCACCACGAATAAAGCCACGCCCCATCCGGCAAATAGCTCATCGGCTGAATCCTGGACGATGAATACCCGTTCTTGCCGCATTTCTGAAATCGCACGGCGTCAAATCCGATCGGCTCCAGCGTGTCCTTCAGAATCTGGCACATCGGCCCGAGTTCCTCGCACTCGCCCAACTTCTCGGCAGCCAGCCGGATCGCCACATGATTCGCCAGCACCTGCCGCCGCCGGCTCACTCGTTGCAGCACCGATAACAGCTCCGCAAACTCCTGATACCTCAGCTGCTGCACTCCCAGAAAAATTCCTATCCCCGTCACTGCCAGCACCAGCGCGATCGCTCTTCTTTGCTGCAGTAATATCAGGCTCATGAATCCGAATCCCGCCGTCACCGCGTACAGCGTCAGCACCGCGTCTCTCTGCGACAGCCCTCTGCCCACCAATTTGTGGTGTATATGCGATTTGTCCCCGTCAAACAGCGGTTTCCTCGCCACAAACCGCCGAGCCACCGCCAGCACCACGTCCAGTATCGGGAATCCCAGCGACACGATCGGTATCGCTATCGCCACAATCGTCGGTGCCTTCTGCGACCCCGCCAGCGCCAGCGCCGCCAGCATAAATCCGATGAACAAGCTCCCCGAATCTCCCAAAAAGATCGTCGCTGGATGAAAATTGAATCGCAAAAATCCCAGCGTCGCTCCCGCCAATGCAATCGATAGAAACGCCACGAATCCATTCGGCACGATCAGCGACATCACAAACACCACCATCGCCGAAAACACCGCCGACCCCGCCGCCAGCCCGTCCAATCCATCGATCAAATTGAACGCGTTCGTGATCAGCAGCACCCACAGCACCGTCAGCGGCAGGCAATACTCCCACCCCAGCGTTTGCCCTCCATGCACCAGCCCCAAATTGTGTATGCCGTACCCTCCCGCATACAACCCCACCGCCGCCAGCGTCTCCACTGCGAACTTCCAGTACGCGTTCAGCGAGTACACATCGTCGTACAATCCCAGCAGAAATATGATCAGCGCCGGCCCCAGCAGCCCCGCCATTGCCTTCGCATGTAGCGGCGATCCGATTCCCAACAGCCGCGGAATCACCATCCCCAAAATCACCACGCTCATGAACGAAACATAAATCGCCACTCCGCCCAGTCTCGGCACCGCTATCGTGTGTACATGCCTCTCCGACTTCGGCTCGTAAATCCACCCCCTCGCATTCGCCACATTCCGTACACACCACGTCCCTAACATCGACAAACAAATGCACGCCAAAAACGCTAGCAGATGAGCCATGAACTCTGGCCTTCCTGTTGTTTCACTTGGATTTGGGAATGGCGATACGGATGCGGCAAGGCCAAACAAATCTACCCGAAAGAAACTCCTACTTTGTCAGTTCAGATATGAGCGGTTCTTTCTCCAGACTCAAGCAGCGCACCACTAGATCTTTTCTGATTGATGCGCACGCGCTCTGCGTCCGAAAACCAGCCCCATTTTTGGAAGTACCGCAGCGCGGAAACGATGTGGCGCATCATCAGCCGAACGCTACGATAGGAACCCTTCTCGTATCCATGATAGATCGCGACCTTTGGAAAATAGATTGTCTTGTATCTTTCCTGCATCCTTCGGCAAAGGTCCACGTCTTCCATGTACATGAAGTAGCGCTCGTCGAACATTCCAACCTGCGAAAGCGCGGCGCAGTTGAGCATCATGAAACATCCAGAAAGAACAGGCACTGACAGGACCGAGTCATAGTCCTGGTCGCGGAACTCGTAACGGGCCAAACGAGCTTCCATCAGCGGCTGGAGGAAACCCGGGAGGAAGCGCCGCGCAATGAGGTCAAATGGCGATGGCAACTGCTTGCACAGGTGCTGAACCGTCCCATCCGGATTCAATGTCTTTGGCATCACCACACCCACATCCGGCCTGGACCGCGCAAAACTGAGTAGCGCCTCTAGAACCCCCCTCTCAAAATACACATCAGGGTTCAGCACCACGTGGTAATTCGCTTCCTTCAGAGAATGCCTTATAGCTATGTTGTGCGCTGCACCAAACCCGAGGTTCCACCCGTTGAAGATGTAGCTCACGCGCCCGTCGTCGCAAAGCCCTCGCACCCTGTCGTCTGGAGAATTGTCTATCACATACAGCCGGACGTTTAGTTCCGTATTCAGGAAGCTCCCCACTGCCTCTTGAATTCTCTCGTCCGAATTCTGATAGACGACGATTGACCCGACCAGATCGTACATGTGTGTAGTCGCCTCAGCCGGCCGCACAAGCCGGAACGGTTAAAATAGACGACAGCGAGCGCCTCATGTTCCGCTCGTTGTCATAAGTTTCTGCCAGAAACATCTGAGCGGAGCGGACCAACTCCTCCGCTAACGCGCGATCCCCTAGGAGCTCTTCCACTCGACGAACGAATTCCTCAGCCGAATCCGCCACAAGTAGATGCTCGCCGGGTACCAACCCGGTGCCTTCCATGCCAACCGAAGTACTCACCACGGGAACGCCAGCGCGCAACGCGTCAACGGTCTTGAGCTTTACCCCAGCACCTCGGAGCACAGGATTTATAAACACAGCAGCCTGACTGTACAGATCATTCAGTTCTTCTGGGTCAGGGCAAAGACGTATGTTCGAATATCCTCCTAGCGCCGCGTGAAGCCTGGGCAGCGTAGCCTTATCGGTGCGGCCAGCGACGGTCAACGAATACCCTTGAACGCGGGACAGGCTTGGATGAACATGCTCAACGTACCATTCCAAGCCTCCCAGGTTGGGAGGAAACGTGAGGCTGCCGACAAAGAGTACATGGGCGCCGCTACCCGAATAGGCCCGCATCGATCTGACCCCCGGATCAGGGGGCAGAAATACTGCCTTTAGAGAATCGTCCGGGCACGTCTCGAGATGATGTGTTCTCTCCAGATTCGATATGAACCAGAGCAAATCACACCGAGACTTCACCCGTGGAGAAAACCGATCGAATTTGAGTGCCTCAAGTAGATAAAAGCATCTTTCCATCCATGTACGCGCGCTGTTCCGCAACTCTCTATAATAACGCGGCTCATCATTTGCCAGCCTTAGTACGCGAACCTTTGCCTTAAGCCGCTTATTTTCAAGAATAGGCGCTACATATTCCGATTCCAGCAATACTGCCTCGTACGTTTCCGCAAGGGGGACAGTCCGAAGCGCCATTCGACTGCGGACCTGAAATGGGACTAACGAAAACGCGGAAGTAATGCCCCTGCTCCTTCTCACAATCCACAGACCATCCACGACAGCCTCGACCGCGTCAAGACGCTCTCGCTTGATCTCAGCCCTAACCGTAGCAATGAGATCTAACCTGAATCCAAGCTGTTTCAGACTCAGTATTCGATTCCACATGTCGACCGCAGCACCATGGTGCGGAGGATAGGGAAAATCATTCGCCACGATCAGGATGCGGCCCACCGTTCACCTCAGCAAGTGGAATACCGAAAACAATTTAGACTGCAAAGTTACCCGTGCCGGACACATACGCAGGCATGACGTCAACTGATGACAGCATCACTGTCATCATTCCGGTCCCCACTATTCGAGCCACACGCTGACCTGGTCTGCCGAAAAGAAGCAGGATCAAGGAGCTTCCCAGAAAATGCCGAACACAACCCTCGTATAACAAACCGGACCCTTTTTCCCTTTCCAGCGACGATCCGTTTCAATAAGCGCGAGGCAACCGTGATAGCAACTATGGGTAAATAGCGAGGGTAGTAACGACGAGTGAATCTTATTTGATTTCGCATGCTGTAAAAATCGCTGACCAGATGACTCTCCTCCCGTTCAGCGTCCCGGCCAAGTGATTTGCCCCCAATCGACCTTCCTTGCTTGTGAAATGCGATGCTCCCAGGAGCGTAGCCCTGCGAGAACTTCCCCATGGCCCGTGTAGCCCAATATAGTTCTTCGTAGTATAAAAAGTAGTCCTCGCTCATCAACCCTATCGCACTTAGAAAACGTCGCGAAACTGACAGAGACGCTCCCACTACGTACCCAAATCGACCCTGGATCGCCCCTCTGTCCTCCGCCGCGCAAACCGGCTTGAGCTCACCAATATAGCCATTCCGACCGGTCATCAACACCTCCAACACTGGCGTGCAAAGGATAAGTCCTATATGAATAATTATTTTATTATTGAATTACAAAATGTGGCCAATTACTTTCGCACGTCTTTATCAACGCGCACCCTGCACTCAAAAACACTTGGTAGGCAAAAAGACCTGGCGCAAACCTCGCGGCAAACTGCAGACCGGACCGTATTCGGTCGCTCACCCGTCCCCCGCCGATGGCCGGGTGGAACCGCTTGATGCGATATTCGTAGGACTCGATCACCTCGCGAGCCGTCTCGATCGTAAAAAAGCGGAGATGCGAATGATCCAGTATGCCCGTTGGCGTGTAATTGAAATGGCCCAGCGCGATTTTCGCGAGGATCAGAAAATGCACTACATTCGGCATAGAAATTACCACAGCCCCGCCTTTATCTAGCAGGCCCGCAATTTCGCGGAACACCCGCCAGGGATCGACCAAATGCTCCAATACATCCGCAAGAACCACCACATCAAGCGTCCGGCCGCCGAAGCTCTCTACCCACTGAAGCGAATTTAGGTCCAGAACGAGCACCTCCCGGCAGTGGGCGCGCGCCTTCTCGGCCGCCGCGAGATCAACTTCCACCCCTGTAACTTCACACTTTCGTTCCACGAGGAGACGCGATATATAACCTATGGAACATCCCACCTCGAGTTCGCGCTTCCGCTCGCCGTTCCACTCGAGAAGTTTTTGGGCCCGGTCATACTTGCTCGGCCGAATCACGCTGCTAGATTCATAGCGCGAACTCGCATGTGAAAACCCGGACGTCTCTGCGCCACGGTTGCTGGTCACAATTCTCATGGATTCTGCCCCCGCATTAGGGTGCCTGGTCATCTGTAGCCCTGCGCCAGTGATCGCTCCTCAGGCGTCAAAATCAGGAACCAAGTCACAAAAACAAAACTGAAAATCGCAAACAACAGGAAAGCTACTTTTAGAACCAAGTCTTCCGGCAGAACGGCCAAAGTCGCTGCTGCAATAGCCACAAGCAACTTCGTCCTTAGGCTCACGGACGAGCGGGCCAGCAGAAATCGCCTGCCAATTACGAACAGGGCGACCGCATCAATCGCCGACCGCGCAGTCCCCGCGATGGCTGCTCCCTCGATATTCTGCGTTCTTACGCGCACGACTTGAATTCCAAATTCAATGATGAGTTCGAGGTCGTTCGAAACGCGATCGCTCGGCGTCAATACGATGACGTCATGTTCATGGCTGCACAGCTCCAAAGCCAAGTCGCGCATCTGTGTGGCGCTCGATTTCGAATTAGGGTAGTCACAATCAGCGAGGAGCAGTTTGCGCATCCTAGGAACTCAAATTGAAGTAATCGGGAACCTCTCGCTCACGAAGCAGCCATAGTTCGGAGTTCGCAGTGTTCTAGGCCATATGCCTGGCGAACAAATGGGTTTTGCTGCAGCTCTTCGAAGCTCCGTGAGTTAGCAAAGAAACCAGTTCGAATTCGGCTCAAGATATCCTGAAAGATCCGCTCGCTGGGACTTCCACCCATGGGATTCAGAATATTGCGGTCCCAATCCGTAGGCATTTTCAGGGCTTTCTCAGCGTTACCGCACAGGTCCTCTTCGTCTAGGATAGTCGCACTGGCCGCCATAGTTTCCGGCCGTTCAGTCGAGCGCCGCGTGACAATGCACGGCACACCTAGTATCAGTGCTTCTTCCTGCACTGTTCCGCTGTCCGTCACAATCAAGCGCGCTTCTTTTTCGAGTTTAAGAAATTCTATGAACCCTAAAGGTTCTGTAGTAATGATCTTGGACCTGAGTAGAATGCTGCTGAGACCTTCACCACGGATGCGTGCTTTGAGCCGAGGCATCATAGGGAGCACAACCGGAAGCATGTGAGAGAGCTGCCGAACGGCTTTCAACTTGGCGGCCAGTACATCTCTGTCATCGATGTTCTCTTCACGGTGGAGCGTACAGAGTACGTATTCGCCCCGTCTGACCTTAAGGCGGTCCAGGATTAGGCTCTTGCCAGCGGCGGGAAGAAAGCTGGAAAGCGCATCGACGATGATATTGCCAACCGTGGCGATGCGAAACTCTGGAATTCCTTCGCTTACCAGGAGTTGCTTGTAGCGATCTAAGTAGCAGTAGATGAGATCTGACAGATGATCGATAACAATTCTGTTTTTTTCCTCAGGCATTCGCCAGTCGAAACTGCGTCCACCGCCCTCAATGTGAATCACGGGGATGTTGTACTTGGCCACGATGATGGCGGAGAGGACTGTATTTGTGTCGCCGAGATAGAGCACGGCGTCGGGACGCAAGCGTTCAATCATCTCAGCCATCTTTTGAAAAAGGAGCGCGGACTGTTGAACATGGCCTGTTTTGCCCTTTTTTTTGAGAATCCTTCCGACTCGCAGATTCAATTTGGGAGGATCGACCTTTAGTTGCCTGTGAAAGACGCCATCCAATTGGAAATCAAAATGCTGGCCAGAGTGAACATAAGTGTGCCGATAGCCGTGCTTCTTTTGGCCGCTTTCGAGCATGGCCAACAACTTGTGCATTCGAATGATGTCGGGCCGGATTCCGAGGAAGGTAACGAGTTTAAAGTTCTTGGTCATGCGGGTTCAACTCTGCAGATCTTCCAACATGTCGGAAAAAGATGGAACTTGCAGGAGTCGATTTAGTTCCTTTGCTGACG
>JBARCY010000120.1:0-2374 GCA_049794595.1 Candidatus Acidiferrum sp. | reverse complement strand
ACGCCGTCATGGAAAGCTTCCGCAAAAACGAAACGCAAATCCTCGTCGCCACCACGGTCATCGAAGTCGGCGTCGACGTCCCCAACGCCACCGCCATGGTCATCGAACACGCCGAACGCTTCGGCCTGGCCCAGCTGCACCAGCTTCGCGGACGCATCGGCCGCGGACCCGCAAAATCCCACTGCATCCTCGTCGCCCCCGCCAGAATGACGGTCAGCCGATCAGCCGCGGCAACCGAAGCGGGCCGCTCCGGTGTTGCAGCAGTCGCTAGTCGCTCAGCGGCTACAAAGGACGCAGTCCGCGCGGTGCCTGCAACGGAAGTCGCTCGTGCAGCGACCGCACAGGTCGATGTCGCCCGGGCCCGTCTCGAAACCATGGTCCGCACGGCCAACGGCTTCGAGATTGCCGAAACCGATCTCCTCCTCCGCGGCCCCGGCGAATTTTTCGGTACCCGCCAATCCGGCGACCTCGGCTTCCACATCGCCAACCCCATCCGCGACAAAGACCTCCTAGAGGTCGCCCGCCGCGAAGCCTTCGCCCTAGCCGAAGACGCCCAACAATCCCCCGCCTTACAGCACCTCCTCCGCCAACTCCCCCCCGAATGGCAGCGCCGCTACCACCTAGCCCGCATAGGCTAAGGATGAGAGGGCTATACTTGGAGCGACGAGATTGGCGGAGGCTAAGCGGCAGTGGACCGATTGGAGGATTAGATGACTAGAAATGGATTCTGCTCTGCCATGCTTGCCCTCGCATTTTGCTTGCAGCCAATGGCCCGCGCCGATGGATCGCTCAAGGCCGGAGATTCCGCGCCCCCGCTCGACTTCAAGCAACTCCTGCAGGCTCCGGCGGGAGTTCGCGGAACATGGCAAGAGTTGAAAGGTCAAGCAGTCGTCATCGAGTTCTGGGCTACCTGGTGCGGTGGCTGCGTCGACAACATTCAGCACATGAATGACTTGGCCGCCGAATTTAAATCAAAGCCCATCCAATTCATTTCGATCACGGATGAAACTGACTTCGACCTCGTAAAGCATTTCCTGGCGCGCCACCCGATCAGCGGTTGGGTAGCTTTCGACGACGAAAGCAACACGTTTAAGCGATACAGAGTCGAAGGCCGCCCGCAAACGGTTTTGGTGAATCGAAGCGGCATCATCCAAGGGATAACAAATGCTCCGCGTTCCGTCACGCCGGAAGTTCTGAAAGACTTGCTGGAGGGCGCTCCACTCCACTTCCCAGAAGTACTGCCAGGGCCGCCAATGGGTTCTGAACCCGGCGCGCCCGCACCCCTCCTACAGGTCATGATCCGTCCCGCGGCTCCTGTTGCGGTGAGCGGCACTTCGCCCGGTTTGGCGCTCGATCAGAACGGAAGACATGAGGAATACGGTGTAACCCTTCTCTCGCTTCTGTCGGAAATCCACGACGTCCCCGAAAACCTCATTGACGCCCCCGAATGGTGCAATCTGACGAGGTACGATTTGTCGATCGTGACGCCACAGCACCAGGAGGCCCTGCGTGAACCGCTCCTCGCGCAGACGGTGGACGCGGTCTTTCAGCTAAAGCTTCACAAGGAGACGAAACCAACGCGAGTATATGTCCTAAGCAGACTCGACGGGCACGAGCCAAAGTTACGAGTGACAAATAGCAAAGAAAAATCGGCCTATTGGATTCGTGACAAGGGACAGGCCCAACTCACAGCCGCGTCGATACAATCTATAGTCCGCATTGCGCAATTCGTTCTCGGCGTACAGGTCGTCGATGAATCCCAGATGACCGGCCGGTACGATTTTGACCTCAATTACGATCCGTCGCATCCTGAAGCTCTTGCACAGACAGTTCGCGACCAGTTAGGCCTCGATCTTTCCGAGGGACAGCGCAACCTCGTCCACCTCGTCGTGGATTCCGTGATGGAACCGAAGACCTGGTAATAGATTGAGAAGGAGTGCGGCTTCGACCGCGTCTCGTTCTGCGCGTTTCAGCCCAGTTACCTACATCCCATGCGCATCATCGCCGGAAAATATCGCAGCAGCATCCTGAAGAGTCTCAAAGGCCTCGCGCTCCGTCCCACCAGCGACCGCCTCCGCGAAACGTTCTTCAACGTCCTCGGCCCCGCCGTAGCAGGCTCGCGCTTCCTCGACGTCTTCGCCGGTACCGGCGCCGTCGGCATCGAAGCCCTCAGCCGCGGTGTCGCCGACGTAACCTTCATCGAAAATCACGCCCCCGCCGCAAAACTAATCCGCCAAAATCTCGACTCGCTCAATATCACCTCCGGCTACACCATCCTCGCCGCCGACGCCCACACCGCCCTCCAAAAACTTGCCGCTCGCCACACTCCACCCACTCCAGGCTTCGATTACATCTACGTCGATCCCCCCTACGC
>JBARCY010000119.1:0-25869 GCA_049794595.1 Candidatus Acidiferrum sp. | reverse complement strand
AAGTACACCAGCTACAAAATTGAAACAAATTTCGGGTGTAGCGGCGTGACTGAATACGGCGCCAACGGCACAACCACCGCAAACATGGTCAGCGAAATCGATGTTCCAGACGGCTCTAAATATCTTTTTTCTTACGAGCCCACACCGAGCCATTCTGGGTATGTGACCGGGCGTCTCGCCTCGGTCACCTACCCAGCTGGCGGGAGTGTCACTTACACGTACACCGATGGAAACCTTACCGGGTCGGCCGTTGGCAGCAATGATCCCATTGTTTGCGCAAACGGAGGCGCAGCGGGAATAACACGAGCGGTCAGCGACGGCACGACGTCCAATACCTGGACATATGCGCGCACCTTGGGCAGCGGCAACTCCTCTGCCACATTAATTTCCGCGCCAGAAATGCCGTACGATTCCGCTGCGAACCAAACGATTGTCCAGTTCCAGGGAATCTACGAGACGCAGCGTGACACTTACCAGGGTTCAGCACCTTCTTTCACGTCGCTTCCGATTTCCGAGAGCACTTTACAGACGTCAGGCCTTTTGCAAGAGATTCAGACCTGTTACAACGGGAGCGCGCCGCCTTGCACTAGCACGGCGGTAGGTTTGCCGTTCACCGAGCGCTCCTTGAACACCATCCTTGCTGGTAGCCAAAATCTCCAATCGGAGCATTTGGATTACTGGAACACCTATGGACAGTCCACGGAAACCTTTGACTACGATTTTGGTAGCGGTGCAATCGGATCACTTCTGAAGGGAACGTATTATTCGTATGCCAGCTTGGGCCACAACCTGAATGCTTTCGTGCAGACAGTTAAGGTGGTCAATGCCTCGGGAACCGTCTTATATCGCCAGGATAAGACCTATGATTCCTACGGATCAGGAATGACATGTGTCACTGGTGCGCCCGAGCACGACAACACAGGCCACGGCTGCAGCTACACGTCGCGCGGCAATGTCACTTCCGTGACCAATTATACGGCCCCCGCCACTCAGGGCGGCGCGGTCACGAAAAACTTCACCTACGATTCCCTAGGGAATATGCGCACGGCCCAGGTAAACTGTTGCGAATTGAAGACGGCGAACTTTTCAACCACCACCGGTTACGCTTATCCCGATTCCGTCGTGAAAGGAAGTTCATCACCCCAACTGACGACTAGCTTTACGTACGACCTGAACATGGGTCTAACGCTGACAAGCACGGACCCCAACAATGTCAAAACCACTTATGCCTACGACAGTTTGGGCCGCACGCTCAGTGTGACACCGGGAAGCAACCCCGCAACAAACTACACCTACACGGACTCAGGCACATGGTCTATGCAGGTCTGTTCGCCCGTTCAGGGGACGAACACCACTTGCCAGAACGCCATTCTGGACGGCCTGGGCCGTACAGTCACGGCGCAGCTTCTCAGTGGCAGCGGAACACTGTATTCCGCGACTGACACAAAGTACGACCCTGTCGGTCGCGCGTACAAAACGAGTAACCCATACACAGGCTCCTCTGCCTACTGGACTCAGACCAACCTTGATGCTCTGGGCCGGCCGGTAAAAACCACCCTGCCCGATAGCAGCGTTACCACTCTGTCGTATACCAACAACACAGTCCTGACAACGGATCCCACGGGCAAGCAGCGAGAACAGGTTCTGAATGAACTTGGTCAGCTCACCAGCGTCTACGAGCCGGATCCTACGAACAATAATTCTCTAACCCTGCAAACGTCTTACACCTACACCATTCTGGGCAAGCTCACAACAGTCAGCCAGAGCTCTCAACCACGTACATTTGGTTATGACTCGCTCGGCCGAGCAAGCAGCACGACCACACCCGAAGGAGGGACTGTTTGCTTTGGAACCGTTTCCGGTGGCTCCTGCCAACCGAATACCGGCTATGACAACTGGGGCGATCTTCTGTATCGCACCGATGCGCGTGGCGTCCAGGCGAATTACATCTATGACAGCCTGAACCGGCTGCTTGGCGTTGCTTATACAAACGTACCAACGGGCGTGAGTCCGATGCCAAACGTATGTAAAACCACGGGGTCTGGATCTAACAACGCCAACGTTTGCTATACGTATGGCACCAGCGCAAGCAACTACAGCAACGGCCGCATCACAAGCATGACCGACGCTTCCGGGTCTGAGTCCTATTCTTACGACCAATTCGGGAACATCACGCAGGTTGTCAAAGTCGTTGGCACGACCACATACACCGCAGGCTATACCTACAATCTTGCGAATCAGCTTACGCAGCTTGCCTATCCTTCTGGACGGGTGGTGGCCCAGAATCTCGATACGATTGGCCGGCTCTCCTCAGTGGTGGGAACGCTGAACAGCAATAACACCACGTACGCATCGGGCTTTCTCTACAATGCTGCTCAGCAACCTACGGGCTTCGAATACGGGAACAATCTCTATGCCTCTTACGGCTTCTCGGCAGCTCGGTTGCAGCTCACCTGCCTCGATTATTCCACGACTAACCGCAACGGCACTTGCACAAACGACTCGACCACGAGATTCGGATTGCAATACGGCTATCCGGCCAGCCCGTCCAATAACGGCCAGATTTCAGGAATTACAGATGCGGTGGACAACGGACGGAGTGCCACCTACACTTACGATTCGCTCTATCGTCTCACGGTTGCCGCAACCACGGGTTCGACGAATTACCCGGCGTGGGGGCTCCAATGGAGCTATGACAAGTATGGAAACCGCCCTTCGCAATCCGTCTACTCTGGCTGCTCAGGCAATAGCTGCCCAACGAGTTCGGTAACCATCTCGACTTCCACAAACCAGATTACCGGCTCACCGTATGCCTACGACGCGAGCGGAAACATGACCAACGACGGCCAGAACACGCTTACCTACGACGGTGTAAACCGCACGACACTTGCCACGAACAGCTCGAGCGGCGGCGGATATGTGTATGACGGCAAGGGTTTGCGCGTGGAAAAGTGCGTGCCCAATTGCACGAGTCCTACCACGACGACCGTCTACATCTTTTCGAACCAAAAGGTGATCGCGGAGTATGACAATGGCGCGGGGCCTACTTCCCCCTCGCGCGAGTACATCTACGCTGGTGGCAAAATGATCTCCAAGATTACATCCACGGCCACAACTTATTATCACCAGGACCATCTCTCAAATCGCGTAGTCACGGACACAAATGGCAATACCCTTGAACAACTAGGCCATTACCCATTCGGCGAGTCCTGGTATAACTCCTCTAATGACAAACTTTTGTTCACGAGCTACGAGCGAGATGCGGAATCCGGCAATGACTACGCTCTGGCGCGTTACTACATCTCTCGCTTGGGTCGATTTAACTCGCCCGATCCCGTGAGTGGCAATCCTACTAATCCGCAAACCTGGAACCGGTATTCCTATGTTGTGAACGACCCGATAAATCTCACTGACCCGGAAGGGGAGTATTGCCAATGGGACGACGGAAGTACTGACGACGAACCAGAGGGCGGAGGCGCGTCTCAGGATGAATGTGAAGACCAAGGAGGGACTTGGATCGACGATGGTGGGGGTGGCGGCGATGACCCCTGCGCGAGCAGTACCGCTGACTCATGTGTTTCGGTCACAGCAGATGCAGGCGACAACGAAGAGTTACAACAAGCCATGGATAACTGTGTTGATGCACTCTATGGCGTCGAAATGACTAGCTTTACTCCGGCTGAACCAGGTAAAAATGGGAGCTTTTCAGGAATAGGACCGAACATATACTTTGGCAGCGGCGACCAGAATATATATATTAACATTAACGTAACAGAATCTAACTATGAACAAGTTGGCATCCAATGTAACGGAGTAGCGAATAGTGTTTATCCCGTATCGGGGTACCCGGGCTGTATTCGATCACAGGATTTTGACTACGGAAATTTCCAGGCGCTGGCGGCCTCCACCCCGGGCATTCCTGGTGAGACGCCCCGCACGACGTTAGCCTATACCAGTATCACTGAGTTAGGTAACGCATTGGCGATAATATCAGGCCAAGACACATGGCAAGAAGCGGGTGATCGCGATAACCAGATGCTGAACGCCGGGGCCAACTCCCCCTTGTGGTACATTACGAACAATCCACCCGGAGTAGACCTTCTCCAGTGCGTGATAAACGGAGGGCTAACTAGTGGGAACTGACTGCAAGATTCGATTGTGCTCCGGTATGATAGTTACTAGACAGGAGCCGTGAAATGTTTCCAGTTGCTGCTCAACGCCTTCTAGCATATTACTTCGAGACAAGTAAGCTGGGTGTAGTTCTGACAATACTGACCATCTTCATTATTGGTCCTCAAGTTGCCTCCCCGCAGATCATGCCTTCGTCACTGCTTGATCTCCGCGTCGAACAGCCCCTACGATGGGCGGATGGCTGCGAGGCTGACTTGGGCGCGCGTTACAAGGGCCACTCAGATTCAATCGACCGGTCTGCGCTCTTAAAGTTAGGGGTGGATGTCACAAATCGTTCGACTGAGGCAATGTACCTTCCTGTGAAATACTTACATGTGGATTTACAGGTTATTCGAGCCCAAACCCTCGCGCTCCAGGGTGAAGAGTATGTTTGGCTTCCGCTCTATGGCGTCGTTGGAGACATAGTTACGCCTGACTGGAATGCGGAGGCTCTCGCGCCAGGCGAAACGCGGCATCACGACATTTGTTTTTACAATTCGTTCTCCGTAACGGACCTTAGAATACCAGAGGGGCGCCGGATACCTTTGCGAGGTAAGCTCCAAATTAGTGCGAAATACTTCGCTAACAGGGAGTCTTGGGAACAGTACAGAAATGCAACCGCCCGAGAGGGGGCGATCGGGACCAGCGACGGAGCTTTAGGACCGCGGGCCGTGAACTTTGAGGCAGATGTCCCATGCTTTGGTGCGGGCTGTAGAGCCGGGTGCAATACTCCCCCGCTGATTTTTACTGGAGAAACCGTCAGCAACACGGATATTTCAGCCAAGAGTGAGAACGGCCTGGCGATTAATGAGGAGCTCGCCCGCCGGTTTCCTGCGTGCGTCGAAGATGGCGCTCGCCCCTAAAGAACTTTCTACACCGCCCTCGCTGTGATCGTTCTGAAGTATTTCTTAGTAAATTTATAATGCTGGTAACTCCATATGGTCGAATTTATTGAATTCATTCTATTTGTTGCAGCGTTATTGACGGCACTTATAAAAGGTCTGCACAAGTCCGACGACACCATCAAACGAGCCAAGCATGTCAGCAGATTCTCAACAAGCCAAACCTTGACGTTGGCTGTAATGGGCATCGTGGTGTTTCTCGGATGCTTGGCTGTTGCGAGTTTCTTGCATGAACCTGTGCCACGAATTCATGACGAATTCAGTTATCTGTTGATGGGCGATACATTTGCATCCGGCCGGATCGCAAATCCTTCTCCTCCTCTGCCGGAATTCTTCGAAACGTTCCACGTGCTGGTTCATCCTGTTTATGCGTCGAAGTACTTCCCCGCTCAAGGACTGGCTCTCGCGCTGGGGCAAAAGCTCGGAGGACATCCCGCGATTGGCGTGTGGTTTAGTTCTGCAGTGGCGTGTGCGGCAACTTGCTGGATGTTGCAGATCTGGGTTGGGCCCACTTGGGGGTTTCTCGGCGGCATTCTCATGGCGTTTCAGCTCGGAATTTACAGCTATTGGAGTCAGACATACTGGGGAGGTATGGTGGCTGCGTTGGGTGGAGCCCTTTTCTTCGGCGCCGTTCGTCGGCTCTGGCAGGAGCTTACTTGGAAGAACTCCTTGTGGCTGGCGTTAGGGCTCGTAATTCTGGCTACGAGCCGTCCACTCGAAGGTGCGCTCGCAGCAACCCCCGTTGGATTCTTGCTACTCCTTCGCATGTTTCGAGAAAAAGCTTGGGCCACAACACCGTTCTGGCTGAAACTGACTCTCCCCGCAGGAATGGTTCTGCTGCTGGGTGGTTTTGCCGTCGCCAAATATAACCGAGCGATTACGGGTTCGCCATGGAAGCCACCTTATACGCTTCATGAGGAGCAGTACCAGGAAAGCCCACCCTTCATCTTCATGCCCGTGCGGGCACCACTCACGTACAGCAGTCCGTGGATTGAATACTACTACCACTACCAAGAGATGCGCCTTTACGCCTTGCAGCGTACTCCGTCCCAATTTGTGCGCTTGATGTCGCGCAAGCTAGCAACTTGGTGGGCATTTTACTGCGGCGTGCTTCTAACAGCTCCGCTTGTTCTTCCCGGCCTGCTGCGCCGCGGACGAATTCGCATCGCGCAAGGGTTGGTATTTGCGGGACTGCTAATTTTGGGCCTTGCGTACAACCCTGCTTCCACCCTTCCGTGTGCGCTCATTGATCTTTTGGCACTGGCCCAAATCGTCCTCCTTTGGATGGTCTTTGACGATTATTGGGAACGGATTGCGCTTGTCACGATCGGTGTTGTGCTGCTAGAGACCTTATTCGTCAAAGTGGCTTTCCCTCACTATTCTGCTCCCGTCGCATGCCTGATTCTCTTCGTGCAAGTTCAAGGTTTGCGGCGGCTCTGGCGTTATGGCACTCAAACCATCCAGCCCCCTCAAAGCGCAAATCGAGCTGAACGTCGACGCGCTGCTCGGGCCCAAGCTAAAGGAAAAGTTCAAGGACAGCTCATTTACCCCTGGCGTGGATTTGTCTTGGCGTTGCCCCTCGTATGCCTGATCTCACTCGGAGTTCGCGTTGAGGCTCGCGTTGCGGGCTGGAGCGAAGATCCACACGGACCCGATCGCGAATCCCTCCCGATGCATGATTGGAGTCTCAGACGCGCGGAGTTGGAACAATGGTTAGAGCAGCAGCCCGAGCCGCAGCTGGTCTTTGTACGTTATTCCGCGCGCCACAAGGTAAATTTCGAATGGGTCTATAACCATGCTGACCTACCCAACTCTCACGTCATCTGGGCACGCGACTTGGGTGCCTACGAGGACCAAATGCTCCTGAAGGAATTACCGCGACGGAAGGTGTGGTTATTGAATGCCGATAGTCGTCTACAGCAGTTGGCCCCTTATTCGGAAGCAACCACCACCGACTCCCAGGTTCCGGTGGGGGCTAAGGCCAATACAGAACAAGATTCACTGGACTGGTGAATTGGAGTGATTCTGGTTTGAACCGGTGACCGGCAGGTGTGAACCCTGAGGTGGAACGTGAAAATCTCAATCATCATTCCGGTTTACAACGAGGTGCACAGTCTTCGAGAACTGTTGGAACGTGTTCTCGCGGCACCGCTTCCCTCAGGGTGCACAAAAGAAATCATCATTGTGGACGATGGCTCGACCGATGGCACGGCTCAAATCGTCGATGAGTACACGCGCCACGGAATCGTGATAGGACACCTTTCAGGTATCAATGGAGGTAAAGGCGCCGCGATTCGCTGCGGTCTGGAGTTGGTCCGGGGAGAAATGGTCCTAATTCAGGATGGTGATTTGGAATACGACCCCAGCGACTATTGCAAAATGATCGGTCCACTCTTCACAAGGCAGGCAGATGTCGTTTACGGTTCTCGTTTTCGCGGAGATCCCAAGGGAATGTCGTTCAGGAGTCTTATTGCAAATAAGGCGTTGACGTTTCTGGCGAATGCGCTCTACGGAGCCGGAATCACGGACGAGGCGACTGGATACAAAGCGTTCCGCGCGGACGTTCTGAAAGGTCTGGGCCTGAGATGCAGAAGGTTTGAGTTCTGCCCAGAAGTAACAGCCAAGCTGCGCAGGGTCGGTTATCGCATCCATGAGGTGCCTATCAGCTATCACGCTCGAAGAATTGCGGAAGGCAAGAAGATTGGCGCTCGGGATGGGCTTGCGGCCGTAATGGCGCTGGTCAAGTACCGTTTTGTATCCCTCGCCAAGATTTCCGGCCAATTCCATTAGAAATTCCGCATCACGCCTCCAGGGGCACAGCTAGAGTTGTAGAGACGAGGATTAATGCCCATCAGTAGTAGCAGTGACGGCTCACAGCGTGGCATGACTCTTCTCGAATTGATCATTGCAGCTTCCATTCTCTTGATCCTAGCTTCTGCAGCCCTTCCGGTATTTCGTTTCACTGTTGTCCGCCAGAGGCAAATGGAACTCCGAAGGGATCTGCGAGAAATGCGGAACGCGATTGACCGCTATAAAGACTATTCGGACCGCAATCTCATTCGCGTCAAGGCCGGAAGCGAAGGATATCCGCCTGATTTGGAAACTCTAGTGAATGGCGTCCTGCTTGGCGTTGGAGATAACAACAAAGTCCGCTTTTTGCGTCGCATTCCTGTAGATCCAATGACAGGTCGTGCTGACTGGGGGCTCCGCTCCGTTCAGGATGACTCCGATTCTACCAGCTGGGGCGGCCAAAACGTCTTCGATGTGTATTCTAAATCCCAAGCCACAGCGCTTGACGGCTCCCATTACTCTGAATGGTAATTTTTGACCTAAACCCTGCGGCTCACAATGTGCATCCTGGTGACAAGCTTATTCGCGAATTCTTGGAGAATTCGTAAGCGTCCGAAGCTGCTTTCAATTACCCACAAGCTCAGCTCCCAGGACGAAGCCCAACTCGATATCGGTCAGCCGAGACATGCCTCGCCAAAGGACAGTATTGCCAGGCGGAGAATCGCCGGCGCGCGCGAGATAACCGCCAAGTCTCGCGATCCTGATCAGATAGCTCGAAATCGATTTCATTTGTGGACGACGCGTTCCTTTATCTTTCACCAGCTGATCGAGCAGATGGATTTCCAGCGCGGTGAATGCCAGTGTCGGCGAAGCATTCGGTACCGCTCGATTCATCATCGTCAGCCAGAAAATCCTCCAGCTAAGGATGCAAAAAACCGCGATCAAGTTGGTTAACCGTTGTGCTGTTCGCAGCCGCGATTCCTCCGCTTTGCAGCCAGACTTCAGGATTTTGTGAAAGGTCTCTATCTTCCAGCGCATGCTGTACCACTTGAGCTTTTCAATGGCTTGGTCGCGAGAGCGTACTGGCAAGTTCGTGATCAATTTCCAGTCGATCTTTTCTCGCCCTTGCGGTATTCCGCGCTCTTGCGCATGGATGACCGTGAGCGTGAGTTCTGGGTACTGCTTGTGTTTGCCGATGGGTGGAAGAACCCGGATGCGACGATATCTGATTTCAAGAATGGCTTCCGATCGATCGCCTTTTTCTTCGGTCACCTGGACGCGATAAAACCCTCGGATGCGCACCTCCTTCATTTCGTCGGCAATCGTATGTTTCCCATCTCCCGCAAGACGATCCACGCAGGTGCGCACCAGGAAATGTGTACCAGCCGCTTGCGCCGTACAGAAAAGCTCATAAATATCACTCTCGCGGTCACCGATGTGAACACAGCGCTCCGGGTCGTTCAAAAGCGCCGTGGATTGCTTCAGGTTTTCCAGCCACCGAACGCTCTCCTTCTTCTCAATCGGCACTCGTGTCGGATTGATTTTCTTCTTTAGGGCGTTGCAGCCTGTGAATTTGCTGCGCGTCCAGAACTTCATGGCTGTCAGGCCTAGAGGCAGTCCATCGGTGGTCATCGCCAAGCTGGAATGCATCTGAATTCCGCAGACCACGTAGTGCTTCAGCTGCCCGTTGAGACGTCTCCTCACGGGAAGCCGATGCAGGATGCCCACTGAGCGGACATCCTTCCGGTGATAGGTAAATTCCGTTGTATCGTGAAGGATCAAAACAGTGGCATCCGTGGCAGCGAATCGCTCGCGCGTGGATTGAAAGTGTCCAGCAAGAATAGCCCCTTCGGCGACGCGGTGGTTGGACAGAAAACGATAGGCCGCCTTTGTGTTTGCCCAGTCCTGACAAACCAAAGGAATGCTCTCACCGGTGCTCTCGGAGAGTTGCTGGAAGAGCTTTCTGAATCGCTTGTTGAGCCGGACGTCTCGGAAATCGCTGCTGGCGAGTTCACGATCAATCCAGGTGTTGGTTTGGGAGGTTGTGCCGTGATCAATCCGCAGTGAGTGGTGCGACTCCTGCCGTTTGGTCATAGCCGCAGTTTCACCATTCGCCGACCCTAGACAAAGCCAATGCTCAGGAGGCGTTCAACGGTTCAACCAATTAGGCAACAGAAGGTACTGGAACTGCCCAGGTTGTGGGTAATTGAAAGCCGAAGCTGGCCGTCAAGACGGCTTCCAGCTGATTCCAGCTGACGCTTACCACGTTCCCCGCCGTTCGAATAGAGGTCTCCAATCACTCCATGTACCCGCCGTGTACCTCACTTCGGCGTTTCTGTGGTTTTTCTCCATTTTGCCATTTCGTAGAATCAGTAAGTTACGCAGTATCAATCCCCCCGAGGGGTTCGACTCCCACCCCGGGCACCATTTTATCCATTTTGTTTTGAATCAGTTGACACGTCCTCTTCGCTCCGTGGCTTGGCCGCATAAATCTTCCAACGAGCCGCGTGATCACGACAGCGCCGCGCCGGAGAATCAGGGTAACGTGACTACGGCTACAGAAAAACCATGCAGAGTGAACTCATCGGCTGCCAACTTTGCCGCAGTCGGCGGTCGGAATCCTGTAGTGACATCTACGGCTTCCAACTGACCACCCGCGGCCCCGACAACGGACACGCCAAAATTCCGGTCGCGCTTGTTGATCAGCAGTATCTTCCGTTTGCCCTGCTTGTTCACAAGGGCGAGGCTATAGATGTAAGGTTGGGCCAGAGCCGATGAGCTAAAGGGAGCGATCTCCACGAGCTTATCCCCACGACCGCAATTGTCGTGTAATAGTTTGAGAACCCAGAGTCGCGCATTCGGCTTGCCATCCTTCCAGTCCACCATCGAAACGCTGGGAAATTGTGTTGGATAACCTACGAGCTGGGATTCGCCCGCTACATCGATACCCATTGTTGCAAGCACCCCAAATATGTAGGCGTATTCCGCTCCCGCAAGATTCCAGTACGCATCGACGACTGGTTTCGTTACGTGACCCGGCTGGTCCTGTCCGTTGTCGTCGGCGGAGATGATTCCTATTTCATCGATGGTTGTGCGTGTTTCTGGGGAGAGGCGCTTTCGGATCGATTCGATGTACCGCACCGTATCCAGAAAGCCGTCGGCCTGTGCAAAAACAGTATGTTGTTGAATATCGAGGGGCTCGTCTGGCGTCGGCACGGCATAGAAATGATAGGAAAGAAAATCAAGCGGGATTCCGGGCTTGTGGTTCCTGTGATTCAGGAAGTACTCAAAGAAATCAGGTCGCTTTCCCGGCATTGCCAGAGCCGCGCCAACGAACTTCATGTCTGGCTGCACTTTCTTCATCGCTGTCACGACCGCATCGTACAAACCTGTATAGGTCTGCGGCGTCATGACATGCTCGAAATCAACCTCGTTCAGAACCTCCCACATCGGTATCGAATAGTGGTAGCCAGACTCATGCTGCTTTCCCAGCTCATCTCTAAATCCGCCCTTGGTGTACCAGGCAAGAAGCCGCGCATAGTAGTCCGCGACTTCCTTAAACGATGGATCGCGCAACTCCGTACCCTGTTCGTAGTCCCAAACCACTTTATCGGGATCATCGGGATACGGCACCGTTTTGTCGGTTTTGTACATCCACTGCGGAATGGTGCTGAAATTCAGAATGACCGAATGTCCTTTCGTCGCCTCGAGAAAGTCTATGGTCATTGGATCGATCACCGAAAAGTCCCAGAAGGTCATCCCATTCTTTGGCGCTTCAAGTTCGGCTACTCCGAGCCGCGGATAAGGGAGCCAGGGAACATAGCGGACATCGTTGGCGCCCAGATCGTGGAGAGCTTGGAACGCATTGTCATGCACGGGAGTGCCGCGGCGCAATGGCGGGTTCACCACAACCTGCAAGGTAGGGGTAGTCTTGGAGACGCTTATGACCTTGTCCCAGTACACTGTGAACTTCAAGGGCGTGTCTTGCCCTCTCACTGAACCGGAGACGCACAGCAAAGCAAGCCCGAGGATGGCCCACCGCATAAAACGATTGAGATGCATCACGACCTCCGCAGAGCTATATTCCTTTCACATCGGAAAAACAAGGAGATCCGGCGAGCCACCTTGCGGACAGAATCCACGCCGAGAATCGGGACGGTACGCCAGTTCTGAATTGCGATCAATAAGTAAATATTTCGTGCCAAAGTCTATTTCCACAGGTAAGGTTCGCGTTTCTTCGGAGAGTTGCAATGAGTGAAAAAAACAGCGAGTACGAATTTCGTGTTGGGCTGTTCGGAATTGGTCTGGACACCTACTGGCCGCAGTTTGCAGGCCTGCTTGAACGCTTGAGTGGCTATCTTCAAGAAGTCGCCCAAAAGCTCCAAAGGCCCGGCGTACGGCTGATTAACCTCGGTCTGGTTGACACTCCAGAAAAAGCCGCCGTCGCCGGCCACCAATTTCGTCGCGAGGACGTAGACCTCATTTTTTTGTATGTAACCACCTACGCACTCTCGGCGACGGTCCTGCCCGTAGTTCGCAGAGCAAAAGTTCCCGTGATCCTGCTCAATCTCTCCCCAAGCGCTGCGCTTGACTATGCTTCTTTCAATCGTATCGGCGATCGCATAAAAATGACGGCGGAGTGGCTCGCCTATTGCCAGGCGTGTGCCGTGCCAGAAATCTCCAATGTGTTCAGCCGCTGCCACATTCCTTTTTTCCAGGTAACGGGAACTCTCAACGACGATCTAGAGGCCTGGAAGGAAATCTCCGATTGGCTTGAAGCAGGACACGTCGCTCACAAAATGGAACACAACCGCTTGGGTGCCATGGGCCACTATTATGGGGGAATGCTCGACATTTATTCGGATCTGACCCAGCAATGCGCATATCTTGGCGGACACATTGAGTTGCTCGAAGTTGACGAACTGGCCAGTTTGCGTCGCGAGGTACGAGCACCGGAGATTGCTCACCGTGTGAAGGAATTCCACGAATTCTTTGAAATCCAGCCGGACTGCGCAATGGAGGAGTTGGAGCGAGCGGCACGCACCTCCGTGGCGCTCGATGTAATGGTGAAAAGGCATCGGTTAGGATCGCTCGCTTACTACTATCGAGGAACTGGGAATCAAGAGAACGAAGACACTCTCAGCTCGATGATTCTGGGGGCGAGCAATTTGACGGCTCGAGGAGTGCCTGTCGCTGGCGAATACGAAATCAAGAACGCCCAGGCCATGAAAATCATGGATAGTTTCGGCGCAGGGGGATCGTTCACGGAGTATTACGCCACGGATTTTAATGATGATGTCATTCTGATGGGTCACGACGGTCCGGGGCATCCGGGCATTGCCGAAGGCAAGATCAAGGTTCGACCCTTGCAGGTCTATCACGGGAAGGTGGGTCGCGGGCTATCGGTGGAGATGTCCGTCAAGCACGGCCCGGTGACTTTACTCTCCGTCGTGCAAACTGCAGATCGCCTACTTCTGCTTTCTGCAGAAGCAGAATCCGTCCCTGGCCCGATATTGGAAATCGGAAATACGAACAGCCGATATCGATTCCGTATTGGTGCGAAGAGATTTATGGAGGCGTGGAACGCTAGAGGCCCTGCTCATCACTGTGCAATTGGAGTGGGCCATATCTCTGGAAAACTAAGGAAACTAGCCGCCCTGGTACAGATGGAGCATGTGCAGGTTTGCTAAAGCACGAGACCCTTAGGGGTCTTACACGCCGTTGTTCCTATGTAGCCGCCGTGTAGCCAAACGGGGTGCTTTCAGCGTTTTTTGGCGTTTTTGGCGATACGTGGAATGAATAACTTACGTGTTTCCAATACTTACGCGTGGTGCGACTCCCACCCCGGACACCATTGTGCCATTTGCTACGCATCCGTTTACGCGTTCTCGTTCTTCACCCGCGCGCAGTTCATTGCGGACGGATGCGCGCAGGCCACTCCCCCTTGGCTGTTGCAGAATCTTCAGGTCGCCTTTTCGAGAAGCCCACAGAACAGTTCCCGCTTCCTCAGCCGCCAGGTGTCCCCTATAATCCCCGCAACACAGACGGAGTGCCCCATTGCCCGACACTTCTGGCAGGCCTGAGCGTTACGTTCTCGTGGTCATCACCGATGACGCCGAATTTTATCCTGAGGTGCGCAAGCACATGGGAAGCGAGTTCCACACTGCTCTGTCCAGCACGGAAGAAGAGATCAAGAAAATCCTGGAACAGCCGGAGCTCCACGCGATTCTGTTTAATCTCGACTGCATCGGAGACGGCGCCGGAGACGGGCTGGAAGTTCTCGAAGAGATGCGCAAGATTCGAGATGACGTGGTGTTCGCCGTATTCACACGCTCCGCGCAGCGGACGATTCCTCTGAAGGCCAGCCAGGCCGGCGCGGATGAATTCTTTCTCTTTCCGCTCAATTTCGAAGAATTAAAGATCGTCCTCACACGCGCGATCGAGAAACGCGCGCTGGAATTGGAAGGGCGCCGGGTCATCCTACAGGCGGAGAGCAAATCCGCGTTCTTTGGCTTGGTGGGCGCGAGTGCCGCGATGCAGAAAGTATATCAATCCGTGGAAGCTCTAGCCGGCACGAACGCCTCCGTCGTGCTGCGCGGTGAGAGCGGTGTCGGAAAAGAATTGGTAGCCAGCGCCATCGTCCAGTGCGGGAATCGCGCGGACAAGCCGTATATTTGCCTGAATTGTTCAGCACTACCGGAAAGTTTAATGGAATCCGAGCTATTCGGCTACGAAAAGGGCGCCTTCACCGGAGCGGACGACCCCAAACCCGGCTTGATCGAATCGGCGCACGGAGGAACCCTGTTTCTCGATGAGATCACGACGCTGAATCCGAGCCTGCAAAGCAAACTGCTGCGCGTCCTGCAGGAACGAGCCGTGCAGAGGCTCGGAGGGCGGAGCGCCCGCAAGATCGACTTTCGCCTAATTTCCGCGACGAACGAAGACCTCGAGGACTGCGTGCGCAAGGGTCGTTTTCGCGAGGACCTGTATTTCCGCATCAACGTCGTTCCGATCATCGTTCCGCCTCTGCGAGAGCGGAAGGGGGACATCAGCCTCCTGGTAGACCACTTTCTGAGGATCTATTGCGCCTCCTCCAAGAAACCGCTGAAAGCGGTTAAACCGGACGTTTTGGAAATCCTGGAGGACTACAAATGGCCTGGTAATGTGCGGGAGTTGGAAAATGTCGTCCAGCGGTTGGTTGTGATGGTCAATGCCCCGGTGATCACTTTGGAGCACTTGCCGCAGCAATTGCTGCACTCCAGCGCATCGGGACAGGAATCGCTGCTGATCCCGGAAGACGGGGTGGATTTTGACGAGGAGCTGAAACGGATTGAGGTGGCGTACCTCAACGCCGCGCTGAGGCGGACAGGTGGCAAGAAGACCGCGGCGGCATCGTTGCTTCGCATCGACTCTCAGAGGATGAAATACTTATGCCGGAAACACCGCGTCGACCATGGCGAAGGCTAAGCCGCCTTACAGCAAGACGGTTAAAAATTGACCTTCGTTGGGTTAATTTTTAACCGCTGGTCGAATGTTCACCGCCCGAGAACGCCAAGGCCCGTAGTACTTTGGTACTAAGTGGTTTGTTTTCACCACAAACCGTTTCCAATTGCTTCGCTGCAACTTTGGCATCGCGACTGCAATAGTGAAGAGCGTTGGCGGAGACAAAATTTAAATCAAGGAGCGAGTGAAAACCATGGCCATCGAAAAGAAGAGCCTAATCAGCGCATTGAAAACCACCAAGAAAGCGAACATCGCGAAGGAAGAATTCGCACAGCCCGGATCGATAAGCTCGGGCGTGAAGAGCCCCGCACGGGTCGTTGCTGGCCGCACTATCGCAGGCCGGACGGTTGCAGGCCGGACCGTTGCTGGCAGAACCGTTGCCGGGAAGACTGTTGCGGGCAAGACGATCGCCGGCAAAACGCTTGCAGGGAAGAGATTCGCGGGCAGAAAGTAACAGGCTGGCTCAGCGGTTTGCCTGACGATTTGAAAATCGTGTAGTTCCGGAAAGGCTGCCTTCGGACAGCCTTTCTGTTTTCACCAGAGTTTTCGTCCTATGAACTCCTGAAGCCCTTCCCAGAGAAGACCGGCAATGCTTTTGCGTTGGCCGTAGATGCGAGCCGTTCCCACCATTCCTGGTCTAAATATGCTCTCGGAATTCGAGATGGTGAGATCGACGATGTAAAACATGGGAGGATTCAGGCCAGAGTACTGCTTGTGCTCCGCCACCCTCGGATCGCTTTCCGAGGAGACAGGGGCGATGAGGCCAGCTTGCGATTGGTATACTGCGGCAATTCCGTCCACCTCTAGCTTCGCAGGGAAGCCAATGCGAATCTTTGAGATGTCGTGTTCGGAGACGTTCACGCGGGCACGCATGAGCCCCAGGTCCGCTACCTCGGCCACTTCGGCCCCCTCTGCAAGATAGGCGCCGAGGCGATCTTGCAAACGGGGGGTCAACACCACACCGGCCAAGGGGCTCGAAACTTCCAGATAGGTTCCCTGGGATGCCCATTCGCCGCGCTGTTTGTCGGCGCTCTCGCGCTCCCGAAGGGCGGTGCCAAGATTCGTGTAGTGGAAAGAAGCTGCTTTTGCGCGCGCGGACGCGGCCTCATAGGCACTTCGACTTTCGTCTATTTTGGATTGCAGGGGGAGATTACGGAGACGCAAGAGAGGAGTTCCCGGCACGACGGACATGCCTTCGGTTGCGTACACGTCGGTGACAGTTCCCGGCACGATTGCGTGGATCACGGCGCGCTGGATTGGTTCGAGTGCGAACCGTCCGACAACCGTTTCGTGCCAGAGGGGAAGCAAAAGAAAAATAAGGAACGCGGCGGAGACGGCGAGCGAGTTACGAAGCGTGAACCAGGCGCGAACGCGGTCTTTTTTATCCAGATAGACTAATTTCATAAAGTTCACCAAATTTCGGATTCGGGAGCGGAAAATTAGGGCCGCGGTGGCGATTTCCGGAATGAAAGACCACTCGGGGTTAAAGTTGCGGAAAATATTGCCCACAAAACTTGCCAGAATGTAGAGAACGGTGTAGCTGTAGGCGCCGGAAAGCAAGGCGTACACGGCAAAACCGAGACGCCGCTTCTTGGGGACATACGGGACTTCCACCGGCAGGCGCCAGATGTGCCGCTTAACCCAAGCCGACACGTAGGCAGTGGAGTCCTCCTTTAGTTCGGCAACTTCAATGAGTTCGATCAGGATCTGGTAGCCATCGAGCTTCATCAACGGATTCCAGTTGAGAAGGATCCCGGCGATACCCGTCATGAGCATGACGATGTACGCAGCGTTGTGAACCGCGGTGTTTGGAACCGTGAGCCACCAGATGGGTGTGGCGACAGCACAAATCATGAGTTCGGACCACACGCCAGCCACGACGATAACGATGCGCTGGTATTTCGTGGCACGCACGTAGCCTTCGGTGGTGTCGGTATAAAACGCGGGAGTCAAATAGATCAGCAGGAAGCCCATGGCGGGCACGTTCGCGCCGTAATGCTTCGTGGCGTGGCCATGAGCCAGCTCGTGAATGCAGAGGACGGCGACGGCCAGAAAATAGAAAATGGCGAAGTCGCCCCAGGATTTGTCGGTGAAATTGTAGAACTCAACGGTATCCCGGCCGATTTCGGACCAATGCGCCACCGAGATGGCCGCTGCGGCGGCGAAGAAGGTCAATGTTAGAAGAGTGAACCACCAGGTGTAAATCCAGCTCGTGTAGCTGTACAGCCAAGCGATGAATTTATCGGGATTCACCGCCGGAAATGTGATCTCGGAGAGGTCGCCGTACTTGCTTTTCTTGGCCTTCAGCGCTTTGCGGCGTTCCTCGGCACTCAAGCGCATCAGCTGGATATTTTTTTCCTTCGGCGTCTTGTACCAGAAGCCTAGTTCTTCGACAGAAGCGGCGAAGTCGCGGACATCGTCGGCACTGTATTCCGCGCCAGTCTGATTGGAGTAGAGCTTGGCAATCTCTTCAAAGGACCGCTGGCCATTGAAGAGTTGAATCAGCTCCCAATTCGCTGGCGGGAACCGATAAAGGAGGCTTTTGTTAGGAACGACCACGAGAACAATGGGCTCTCCGTCCTCGATGTGCTCCTTGTGAACTGCGCCAGGCGGCACGCGCGGTGGGTTCTGCGCGACGATTCGCGCTGGAATCTCCGGCAAGGCGACGTTGAGGACGCGAGTAAGGTTCATGCTATTCTCAGCGAGGATTTGCGATTTCGACGTTTGCCGTCATGCCCGGACGCAGGGATCCGCGGTCGCCCTGCAGCTGCACGAGAACCTCGAACGTGCCGCTCGCCGGATCAACAACCGGGCTGATTTCCTTGACCCGCGCGGTATGTTTTTCTCCGGGAACGTCCGGAGAAGCAATTTCGAATTGTTGTGCGGAGCGCACCCGGCCAAAGTACTTCTCCGGCAAAGTAAAGCGTATCAGCAGCGGCGCCTCTGCGGTCACCCAGAACAGCCGGTCGCCTTTGGAAACCGACTGGCCTTCGCGAACATAGCGGCGCGCAATCAGTCCGTCAAAGGGAGCCGTAATCTTCGTTTTGTCCAGCTCCAATTCCAAGGAGCGCTCTTCTTGGTGCGCGGTATTCAACAGTTCGGTCACGCGCCTGATATCCCACTGATCCGATTCGGCCTTGTACTTGGCGTGTTCTAGTTGCTCTTCCGAAATCAGGCCCGCATTCCATAGCTTTTGCGCGCGCCCGAAATCCGCTTTCAACACTTGAGCTTCCGCCTCCCAATTCTTCAAGTCCGCCGCGATACTGCGAGATTTGGCGCGCGCGGCTTCCAGGTTCGCCGCAATCTGGCGGTCATCCATGCCGGCGATTACGGTTCCGGACTTGACTCGCGCCGGCGCATCGAAAAAGATTTTGGCAAGGACGCCGTCCCGCTGGGCCGTGACGTCCACCTGATGTTCAACGATGATCGGTCCCGTGACGACCAGCACGTTATCCGCGAGTTCTGGCGGCTGCGCTGTCCTCGGCGCAGAGGGCGCCGCGGCGGCATTCGTGACCGCAGGCACGCTGCCCGAGCTATCGCCGCAACCCGCCGCGAGGAGTGCCGCGCTCATTCCGATTTGCAGCATCAGACTTCGCATGGTCCCCTCCGCAAAAGCTCTACCAGCCAAACCAATTCCACACTTTCGAATAGATCCACAAAGCTGGCCCCCGGAAAAACACATACGCCGCCGGGTACCATCCGATACGAACTTTGCCTCGTCCTTCCATTCCCGCGCGAATCGCGCCATCGGCGTTCGGCACTCCCACCCGAGCATAAAAAACGGGCGTTTCGTTAACGAGCGTGGCGCTGGGACTGACGATCAGAACGTCGCCATGAAAGGTCCGTGTCGGAAAGCTGTTGAGTTTGAGCACGGCTCTTTGTCCGTCTTTCAGCAAACCTGCCTCGGTGTCCTCGATGGCCACGTCGATGATAGCTTGCGAGGTGTCCACAACTTCGGCAAAGGAATCGCCTTGCTCCAGTTTGCGGCCCGCAAAATTTTCCACATGCGGAGTGGCCACCACGCCGTCAATCGGCGAGCGCAACTGCGCCTTTTCGAGGAATTGCCCGGCGCGCTCCACCTCCGCCTTCCAATAATCCGCCTGGACGCGTTGGACACCCGCCGCCGTTCCATCGTTCGCCGCCAATGCGCGATTCATTTGCAGCATCGCGGAGCCGTACTTGGCTTGAGCCTCCGCGAGTGCCGAGCGCTGCTCCCAGGCCTCCATCTCCGCCAGCACTTGACCGCGCACCACCGGCTCGCCTTCGTGCACAAGCACCTTGCTCACAACGCCTTCGATTTCGGGTTGAACCAGCGCTCGATGAACTGGCGCAACCACAGCGTCGCCGTCCACGCGCAACGGAAGCGGGCAAATAATCAAGAAAAATAAAGCCGCGGCTCCAAGCGCCAGGAACAGTGTGCGCCGCCGCTTCTCCATGGCCATGAACTTCCTCTTGCGCACCAGCACCGGCTCGATGATCGAGATAAACGGCACTTCTTTGTACATCTGCGCGTTGCGCAGCGCGACGGTAGCCTGGCCCGCAAGAACTTCCAGAATTTCGATATGTGCCGGCCCCAGAAAATCGGGGTCGCTGCTCTCCATACTAAGTATGCCGACGCGGCCCGTATCGTCGTTTAGTGGCCTGGCGTAAAATCCGCGCATCCCCGAATCGGCGAAGTATCTCTTGAACTTGGCGCGTGTCTCCGCGCGATCGCTGTCAATCTCTTCGCCATGCTGCCGGACGTGCAGGACCTCCTCGGACAGAGCCGCCCACTGCAGGATCTCGTTGAGCGGCGCGATATCCGGCGCGTCAGCATTAACCTGTGTAAGTCCCGTGACGGCGCTCAGTTTGAATCTGCCCCGCTGTTCGAGAGCTATGGCCGCACGTTCGTAAGGAATCACCGCTTGCGGCGCATTGACAATAGTCTGGAGCATTCGCTCGAGGTTGAGCGTCGACGTAATTTCGTGGCTAACGGTGTTCAGTGTCTCCAGAATTTCGACTTTCCGCTCCGCCATCAGCAGGCTCGCGTTGTGAAGCGCTGTGGAAGCCGTGCCATTCAGACTAGTCAGCGTGAAAAGGTCGTCGTCATCGAACAGAATTCCATCCCGCTTATTGATGGCCTCGACGACTCCAACGAGAGCTTGGCCGTCCAGGAGCGGCGCGGCGATCAGTGTGTGCACCAGCTCTTCACCAGCCCGCAAATTTCGTTGAACGAGCCTCGAATCCGCCGGATCGGAAATGCACACGCTCTCCCCGCTATCCGAGAGCAGCCCCGCGATTCCGTCTCCCGGTTTCAGAATCTGGCCTTTGAAGGCCGTGCTATCCTCGCCGAACTGGTGCATCAGCTCGACCGACTCATCGGGCAGCAACATCCAGATGTTAACGGCCTCGCATCCGAGAATCTCAGAGAACTTCGAAGTAATCAGCGGGAGCAGCTCATCCATTTCCAGAGTGGAAGAAAATACCTTTTCCAGGTCATAGAGCTGCGTCAGCCGGGTAATCGAACTGAGCGTCGCGTGGCGCTCGCTCTCGTAGGCTTGCGCCGAAGCGATGGCCGCCGCGGCTACGCCGGCAGCTGGAAGAAGCGCCGAAATCGCCTCATCCGTAAGCTCCTCTTCGAACGATAGGATTTCCAATGCTCCCAACAGACTATCGTTGTGAATCAGTGGAATGTACCCAAGCGAGAGCAGCGTCCTGCGAATATCAATGTGCGGATAATCCTCGCGTTTGATTTCCCCGGCGCTCCGCAGCACCTGCGCCGGCTCTTCCAGAACGGCGCCGAGAATCCCCGCCCCTGCGGAGATCGACTGCTCGTGAATCGTAGCTTCCCCGATCGTAGCCTTCGGGATCCAGAAGGTCTCCTCACTAGCCGTCGTCAACGTGTACACATTAACGGCGGATTCTGGCACTAACCCGGCAACAAACCGTGCCAAGGCAAGCGCCCGCGGCCCCACTTCCTGCTCCGCTAATAAGCTTGAACAGAGAGAAGAAATATCAAGTATCGAATCTGCCTCAGGGCTAGGCAACGGTCCGCTTTCCGGCCGCCGCATCATCGCAGGGAGAGCCAGTTGGTGAACTTAGTTTCTTGCTTTTTCGCGGCCGATTAACTAACTTGTGCGCGCACTCTAGCAAAGCGAACTATGGGTGTCAACGCAGTAGAGCCAGTCCGGGCAGTTTACCCGCTGCGAGAGGCCTAAACTTGGAGATTGAGATAAGAACTCAGGACGGCGTCAAAGTGGTGAAATTGAAAGGCCGGTTGTGCATGGGCCTTCCACTCGATCAATTCAACGCCACATTGGCGGAATTGTTGGCGCAAGGCCACAACAAAATTATTTTAGACCTCGAGGACATGCCCGCCGTTGATTCCAGCGGCATCGGCATGCTAATGCGCCATCTCACCAGCGCCAAGCAAACCGGCGGCGCCATCCTTTTGCTCAAACCAACCAAGTTCACTCTGCAAACCCTAAAAATGGTCGGTCTTCTGAACCTTTTCAACACCTCTGACGATCTAAACGAAGCGATCGCTTCCCTTCGATAGCCCGTCACGAGAAGACCTGCTTTGACATTCGGGTGTGCGAGACCGCCAGCCGTGGCATAGAACCACGGCGTTCACAACTCTCACAAACCTCCCGATTCTTCTTTCTGTGTGTCTCTCTTAAGGTCCTGCGTGTTACGTTGACGCCAAAATCGGCCAATGTTACGCTCTCGCCGCACTCCTCATACCGCATGCGCGCCGTCGACCTCATTCGCAAAAAACGCGATTCCGGTGAACATTCTCGCGAGGAAATTGATTTCCTCATCTCCGGTTACACACGCGGCGAAATCCCCGATTATCAAATATCCGCTTGGCTCATGGCCACCTGGATTCGCGGCCTCAATCGCTCCGAGATCGCCTCTCTCACGGAGAGCATGCTCTGTTCCGGCGAACTCCTCAATCTCTCCGATCTTCCCGGCAAGAAAGTCGACAAGCATTCCACCGGCGGCGTTGGCGACAAGACTTCTCTCATCCTCGCCCCCATCGTTGCCGCGGGCGGCCTCACGGTTCCCATGATCAGCGGCCGCGGCCTCGGTCACACCGGCGGCACTCTCGATAAGCTTGAGTCCATCCCCGGATTCAATGTAAATCTCTCGCTCGAAGAATTTCGACACGTTCTCCGCGAATGCGGCATGGGCCTTATTGGCCAAACCGCTGCAATTGTCCCCGCCGACAAAAAAATCTACGCCCTTCGCGATGTCACGTCGACCGTCGAAAATATCGGCTTGATCTGCGCATCCATCATGAGCAAGAAGCTTGCCGAGGGCATCGACGCTCTCGTCCTCGACGTCAAAACCGGCTCCGGCGCCTTCATGAAGCGCGAAGAAGATTCTGTCCGCCTCGCCGAAGTTATGGTCGAAACTGGCCAGCGCATGGGAAAAAAGGTTGTCGCGCTCATCACCGATATGGACCAGCCTCTCGGTCGCATGGCTGGCCATTCGAACGAAGTCATCGAGTGCATCGAAATCCTCAGCGGCCGCGGTCCTGCCGATCTCCGCGAACTCAGCATCGAACTCTCCGCTTGGATGTTTTTCCTTTGCGAACGGGCCAAGTCCATTGAAGAAGGCCGCGCCCTTGCTGAATCCATGATTGCCTCCGGCCATGCCATGGAAAGATTCAAGCACTGTATTCGCCTGCAAGGCGGCGACGATCTTATTGTCGAAAAACCGCAGCTTCTTCCTCGAGCCCGCGCCCACGTGAATGTCCTAAGCCCCTCTACCGGTTTTATCACCGCAACGAATTGCGAGAATTTCGGCATTGCTCTCGCCATGCTCGGCGGAGGCCGCGAAAAAAAGGAAGACTCCATCGACCACGCCGTCGGTCTCGAATTCCACAAGCGTATCGGCGATCGAGTAGAAAAAGGCGAACCTCTCGCCACAATCCATTACAATAACGCCGCAAAGTTGGCCGAAGCGCAGAGTCTCATCGCCGGGAGCTACCAGATCGGTGAAGCCGCGCCCTCGGAGGAGCGCCCGCTCATTCGCCGCATTATCGGCGGCTAGCGCTCTCGCGTTTTCGCTTTAATCGGATAACCGGCAAGCCAGAAAGAGGACCTCGCATGGGACGTTTCACTGGAGTGCTCGGCCTGCTCGTAATGCTCGCCCTCGCCTATCTCTTTTCCACCGAGCGGAAAGCCATAAAACTCAAAACCGTTCTCTGGGGTCTTGGCTTGCAACTATCCTTCGCCATTTTTGTCCTGCGCTTTTCCGCCGGGCGCTATCTCTTTGAAAAAGCCGGATATTACGTCAACCTGCTTCTCAGCTACGCCTTTTACGGCTCCCAGTTCGTCTTTGGCGAGTTGGGCTTACCCGCGGCTCCGTCTCCCGGCTTTGCCGCTTCTCCTGAACATTTCCTTTTCGCCTTTCAGGTTCTGCCCACGATCATCTTCATCGCCGCTTTTTTTGCGCTCCTCTATTACCTCGGCGTGATGCAGCTGATCATCCGCTTTGCCGCATGGATCATGACTCGCGTCATGGGCGCCAGCGGCGCGGAATCTCTCAACATTGCCGCCAGCATCTTTATGGGGCAAACGGAAGCCCCGCTCACCATCCGCCCCTATTTGAATAAGCTCACGAAATCCGAGCTCATGGTTGTTATGACCAGCGGCATGGCTCACGTCTCCGGCGGCATTATGGCCGCCTACATCGCTTTCGGTATCAAAGCCGAGTTCCTCCTCACCGCTGTCATCATGACCGCGCCGGGCACGCTGCTCATGGCCAAAATGCTCGTTCCGGAAACCGAGCAGCCACTCACCGCAGGCCGTGTTGAATTGCCCGAAATGGAAAAAGACGCCAATTTTCTCGGCGCCATTTCGCGTGGAACGGTCGACGGCCTGTATCTTGCCCTTAACGTTGGCGCCATGCTCATCTCTTTCATCGCGCTCCTCTATCTCGTCAACGCCATGATGGGCGGCGCCCACAATTGGCTCGCCATCCATCCACGCCTCCATCTCAGTTGGTTTCCCGCCAGCCTCCAGCAAATTTTCGGCTGGGTTTTCGCCCCGGTTGCCTGGATCATCGGTATCCCCTGGCATGATTGCGCGGCCATGGGCAACTTGCTCGGCACGCGCATGGTCATCAACGAAGTCGTCGCCTTCCAACAACTCGGCGAACTCATCAAAGCGAGTGCTTTCGATCCTCGCTCCGCCAGGATCGCTACCTTCGCTCTTTGCGGCTTCGCGAATTTCAGCTCCATCGGCATTCAAATCGGCGGTATCGGCGCACTCGCTCCCGAACAGCGCACCCAGCTAGCTAAATTCGGCATCCGTGCCATGCTCGCCGGAACCATGGCCAATCTAATGTCCGCGTCGATCGTTGGCATTCTTTCCTGAATTTTTCATGCTCGTGTGGGTTTGGTCTTATGTGAGAAGCGGAGCAAGCCGGGTTTCCGAAGCTCTGCGCCTCATGAAGGCCCATCAAATAGAAAGCGCGCCCTACGTCTCGATGGCTGGTCCAAGCAATCGTTTCAACGCCTGCACGTATTCGGTGAGGGCCTGGCGCCCGGATTCGGTAATGCGATAGAGCGTCTGCGGTTTGCGCAGCACAAATTTCTTTTCCACCGCCACATATCCGGCCTCTTCCAGCTTGAGCAGTTGCGCGCCCAGGTTCCCGTCCGTGGCCTCGGTCTTGGCGCGCAGCCACGTAAACTCAGCTTGCTCCACTCCCGCCAGCAGCGAAAGCAAAGCCAGCCGCACCCTGCCGTGAACCACCGGATTCAGCTCGGGCAACTCAGGCATGGACTGGACCACGCCCTTTACGCGCCTGCGCATCGGCGATCACGCCGAAGATCCCGAAAACGATCTGGCAGAGAAAGATGGCCACCAGAATCACGGCCATGCTCTGCGCATCGCTGCCAAAGCAAGTAGCCACAGCCGCCACCCACCAAGCGGCCGCGCACGCCAGCTGAATCTTCCAGCGAAGTATCAGCGCCGACGCTCCGTTAGCCAGGCCCAGTATGGCCGCTATCACGGCCAAGAAGAGATGCAGATCCGTCAGTCTTCCACTCAGGCCAAGCGCCAGAAAGAGCAGAAACATCGAAATCCCCAGAGCGATCCAGATGCAACCGATAGCTCGCCCCATGGTGGTTCTTGCATGACTACTAGTCTTCATGGAAGCCATGAAAACGGTGATAACGGCCGCGACAATGATGGTGATCGGCCAAGCCCATGCGCTGTGACTCCACGCAGACAAGGCCAAAGCGAAATAGTAATCAACTCCCCACAGAACGAACACCCAACCCCAGCTCTCTGTGTCCCGGCGCCCTTCTGTAATCATGCTCTCGACGAGGCTCAGCCTGTCCTTCAGTTCCTGCTCGCTGCTGTGGTCCTGCATGGTGTGTCTCCTTTTAAGAAAGCTCGATTCACGGCTTATTCTCTTGTTTTGGCCCACGGCGCGGGCGCGAGAGCGTCGCCTCACGGCTGATGCTGTAGCAGCATCTCCACGCTGCGATGCGGCGGATTGCCCCCCACGG